>VXZL01000691.1 GCA_009845505.1 Candidatus Poribacteria bacterium
GCCCTATACAATAGTCAAAAAATGAATGTGGGAGACAAAATGAAACTCGCAATATGCAACGAAATGTTTGAAGATTGGAAAATAGAAGATGTTTTCACCTATACCGCCGAATTGGGCTATGAGGCTGTTGAGATTGCCCCGTTTACACTGGCGGATTCGGTGTTAGACATTACGGACGCTGAACGGTCGCGTATCCGCAAAGCTGCCGATGATGCACAGATAGAGATTGCCGGACTCCATTGGCTGCTTGTTTCGCCGCCAGGACTCTATATTAACCATCCTGATGCTGATATCCGTGAAGAGACGCGCGATTATTTCCTCGCCCTCATTAACTTGTGCGCCGATTTAGGCGGTGAGGTGATGGTGATTGGTTCACCACAGCAACGGAATGTGATAGATCCGCTCTCTTTTGAAGAGGCATGGGGTTATGCGCGCGATACATTTACCGAAGGCGCAGCTCTTGCCGGTGAAAGAAATGTGATGTTGTGTATGGAACCGTTGTCGAGCGATCAGACGAACTTTATCACGAATCCCGACAAAGCCGTTGAGATGGTAAATGCCGTGAATCATCCTAATTTTCAGATGATTTTGGATGTCTGTAGTACTGCGAAAGAAGGGTTGGATATGCCGACGCAGATTCGGAACTGCGCGCCGCACGTCGCACACTTCCACTCTAATGACGACAACGGGTATCTACCCGGTTCTGGCACTGTGGATTATCCACCCATCATTGAAGCCTTGAAAACGATTAATTATAGCGGTTACGTCTCGACGGAAGTTTTCGACTTCAAACCGGATCCGCAGACGATTGCTAAAAAGAGTATCGAATTTCTCAAGTCGCTGTTGTAGGAGAAGCACATGAACACCCCTATCCATGAGTGCTATGATGCCTATAGCACACTCAAAGCCGAAATGAGTCGTTGGCTCAGACAGAGTATGCTACTTGATCCGCCGGGTCCGAACGATGGCGGTGAGGACGAAGCGAACTATGCGCTTGCGTGGTTTCCACATTATTTAATCACCGGTGATGCAAACATTTTGCGGCACTTCGATATGCTCAAGGCGGCACTGCAAGGTTGGGTGAAGCGTGATTGTGTCCACGGTTACGAACCGAAAGCCGAAGCACATCACGGACCGGAACCGTTCCTACTTTTTCTGCCCCGTTACATTGGATTGAAACCCGAAGATACCGAAGCTGTTCACCTTTTGACAGATGCTGCTGAACATATCGGAAACTGGGTGCCAGAGATTCCGCCGTGGTATGATTATGATCAAGATACCTTTATCGGCTATAACATTGGGACTCAATTTGTAACGAACGAAGAAAAACATACTTATGAACTGGCAGAGCATTTTCGATTTATCCACATCGCCATTGCAGCGTATCGTGTAACAGGTGAAGAACGCTATCGGACATGGGCGTTGCGATACGGCACAAAACGCGCCAAGCAGCTGATAGCTGCACCCAGCCCGATGCCGCTGCTCTGGACGCATGACGGAAAGGGTCTTGACGAAGCCGCAGTTGACGCAAAGAATTTACACGGTCTTGTCGCAAGTACACACCACGTTCCCGATGACCCGCTCGCTGGAATTGAGGTTTTGCTGGCTTCTGGTGCGATCTATGCCTTAGGCGATCTCTATCTATTGTCTGGCGAGGAGGTCTTCAAAACGGCAGCGAAGCGGATTGCTGAACCGTTAGTGGCGTCGTTGTCTGACCCGTATAACGATCCTGCAGCAGCTGCACTGAGTTACTATCGTTGGACGTTCGAGGATACCGGATTTGACGATGGCATCCGTGCGGGGTTAGCGGTGCTGCCTGATGAACCCCCGGCGTTGTTGGCGTTGATTTTCCCGCAAGAGATACGCCGTCGGGAACCCGGTGTCGGCAAACGGGCGGATATGGCGTATTGGGGTGAATGGTCGGATGATGGCTCCGTAAAGCCGATTCAGGAACCGTCAACGGCTACTTGGACGTTGGCATATCAGGTGACAGGAGAGATTGCCTACGCGATGCGTGCGTTGCGAAGTGCTGCGACGCGTCTGCAGATAGCGAGACGTGTGTTGCGCGGCGGACGCGAACATGCGGATATGGGCGGCGCGGTCTGCTCGGTTGCAGCCGGACATGGACGGAATTGGGGACAAGGTGCGGTCACTGCTTGCTACGGTCCCCTGCTTTTGGGGACGCGAGAGGTACAGAGCGAAGTTACACAACTTCTGGAAGTCCGACAGGGTGACCGGCGAAGCCATCCATCGTCACTTTTCTCTTTGGTGCGTCCTCTACTCGGTGCGGGAAAGCGCGCGGAGGTAACTTTCTATAACGGTGGTAATTCACCACTCACGGTTTTGTGGCGATTGAAAACGGATGAAGCAACCGCATGGAATACAGCAACGCTTGGTGTCGCTGAAATGCAACAGTATTCGCTTTAATTTTTAAGATTCTGTGCGACGAGTATCACATCCAGAATGTTGACAGTGCCGTCTCCGTTTACATCAGCCTCAGCATCCGTGCTTCCGAAGCGAGAACCCACGAGGGTGAGGTCTAAGATATTCACAACGCCATCGGCATTCACATCGTAGAGTCGCGTGGCTGGGAGTAAATTGGATTTGACGAGTTCAAAGACGATGTCCTGACTGGTTTCAAATTTAACGGGTCCGATATCCGGGGCAAGCCATTGGTAAGAGATGGATCGGGTTACCCCTAACGCAGCGGTTGTTTTTGTATACGTTTGAATTTTTACACAGTTTTTGAACGTTCTTTCCGATGTTTTTACATCCTCAATGGCAACGACTTCGTTTACACTGGAGACCGTAACTGCACCTACCAGAACGACCTCCGTTTCTCCGTGAATCTCCCAAGTTTTTGTGAGTCCAAGTTCTGCTGGAAAAAGAGTAGCAGGTGGTGAGAATTCTAAGCTTGTGACCTCAAAGACATCTCCAAGAGATGGGAGGATTCTATGGATTTTGATTCCTTCTTCGTCTGTCTGTATAAAGAATGTGCTGGTATTTGCTTTGCTTGTACCTAAAACTGTATTTGTAATTCTAAGTGTGCGTACCGATTCTCCGTTAAATTGTTCGCGGGTTGTTCCGATTGCGTAAGTGATCCGTTCAGTGCCGTCTTCACTCTCTAAAATCCAGATGTTTCCGACATCAACAGGATAATAGTTTTGTGCGTTTGTTGTGTTGATGAAAACGCAGAGCAGAACGGTGAGCAGAACCGTATTTCTAATCATTGTGTTCCTTTTTGTTTAGAGGAAACGGGTTACGAACATGTCTTCAGTGTTCTGAAAAAACGCCTTGGTGATAACACCAAGGCGTTTGCGTTAATTGTGTTTGCCGCGTTTCCTATTTGAGGATAACCATGCGTCGGGTTGCAGCAAAGTCTGATGTCTGCAACGTATAGAAGTAGATACCACTCGCTACACGTTCGCCTACAGCATTTCTGCCATCCCAATACGCAGCACTCGACGGCGTCATGTACGAACCTACCGGCTGCCAACCCAGATGCAACGTCCGAACCAAACGACCCGATACATCATAGATCTGGATTGAGACTTCTGTCGATTCACTCAACTGATACGGAATCCACGTCTCAGGATTGAACGGATTTGGGAAGTTCTGTGCCAAAACCGTCTCCTGTGGACGCACATCGCCGACTGTCAAGTCAACACTCAAGAAGGCGTTGCGGATGTCAGTCGTCGTCACCGTGCGTTGGAAGGGACCTGAGACGACGCGACCGCGATCATCGTAGAGTGCGATTTCGAGTCTATCACCTGCTTCAATGACGCTCTTGCGGTTGAGATCTGCCCAGACAGCGGAAGAATGTTTGACATCCATCGTGATGTTCTGCGTTGCGATAGTGCCGGTGCGGAGATTTTCAGCGACGAGTGTGTAAGCTGCGCCGGTCTCCATACCTTGAATATCGCTTGTGACGATGAATGCCCATGCGGTTTTGAAGGTAGAGAGGGCGGGTGCAGCGGCAACTTCTTCAACCACTGGTTCTTCAGGAGCCATCTCTTCCGCCATCTCCTCTTCTTCCATCTCTTCCATCATCTCTTCTGCCATTTCTTCAGCTGGCATCTCTTCAGCTGGCATTTCTTCTACCATTTCCTCAGCTGGCATCTCTTCCGGCATCATCTCTTCAGCTGGCATTTCCTCGGCTGGCATCTCTTCAACAACCGGTTCCGGCTCAGGTTCAGGTTGATTGTCCCATGCTGAACCTGTGAACTTAACTGTACCGCCAGTCGGTGTGTTGACGATATAACCCTTACCCCCATCAATGCTAAACCCGTTGTCTTCATCGGCAATTGTGTAACCGAGAAAATCTTGTTTTGCAGCATCGAGTTGGATAATGGCTGTTGCGCCGAGAATTTCTGCTAACGATTTGGCGGTGTAAGGTTCTGCGGGCATCAATGGCACAGAAATCATATTCAAGCCTGGATCGAGGGTTAGATCGAAGGCGTAGGGGTCGGATACCATAGCCTCTTCGGGTACCATTTCCGCTGTGGGAGTTTCGGCGGGTGCCTCTTCAGTGGATGGGGTCTCCTCAATAGGTGGCATTTCCGCTGGTGTCTCTTCCGGAGTTGGGGTTTCCTCAGCCGGTGGCACTTCTTCAGTAGCGGGTGCCTCTTCGACTGTGGACACCTCTTCTACAGCAGGTACTTCTTCAGCGTCGGGCATCTCTTCAGCTGCCATTTCTTCTTCAGCAGGAGGTTCGACTAAGCTGTAACTCTCCAGTTCAAAGGTAATATCTTGTAGCACATCCTGAAATTTGATGGGACCGACATCAGGTGCTAACCATTGAATGAACTCATAACGGATAATGGTAAGGGCGGTGACGACTTTCTGATTAATCTGCAACTTGGCACAATTTTCAAATGTTCCGGCTGGTGTTTCAACGTCCTCAATGGCAAGAACTTCTATCGTGCTGGTGCTGGTTGTGGGCCCTACGATTTGGAGCTCTGTGTTTGTTACGATTTCCCACTGGTGCCCGATAGGCAGTGCTGCCGGAAAAAAAGTGGCGGGTGGATCGAAAGTTGCATGTGCGATGCCGAATGCCCCTTCGTCCGTGCGGCTCTGATGGAGGAGCAGGTTTCCATCTACAACACTCACGAAGTAATCGTCAATGACGACTGTCTCTGTTCCGATGGCTTGGGTAGATATTTTTAAAAGGAACAGTCCTTCAGCTTCAAGACCTTCAGCTTCCAGAAGTTCATAGGTGCGTATTTCCGCGCCATCGACAATCTTGAGCGTCCAGGTGTTGCCTATCTCGGATGTATAATATTTTTGAGCAGTTGCTGTCAGTGCGAAACTACATATA
>VXZL01000405.1 GCA_009845505.1 Candidatus Poribacteria bacterium
ATTTATCAAAGTCATTTATCTTTTTTTATGTTTCAACTCCGCTCTTTTGGCGCAGCTTGCAAACCAAAACTTGCTATTAATAAAGTGAGGTTGTCGTTACTACAAATGAGTTCCAAAACAGTTGCATTTTTTTCATAAAATGCCCTATGGAAGATTAGGTGGTGGGAATATTAAAGAATCTAAAATGCGCGGATTACCTTGGCAACGAAACGCTGTTTAAATTCCTGGGCGTTTGGGTCACCGAGGATGATGAAAAAGTCGGTGCCAGCATAACCCGAACGACGCAGTGCAAAGTAAATATTAACGCCCTCTGCCTGCCATATTAACCGGCTCCCAAGGCTAAGAGCCGGACTGAAGTCATAGGTGAGTGTTAAAATCTGTTGATAGCGTGTCTCGAAATGCCATTGGATTTGCGAGGACAACCCCACAGTGAAGTTATAGGCACGGAGATTCAGATTTCCGCTGATGCGCTGAATCGTTTCGCCTGCCTGTTCACCCCAATTGTAGGTAATACCGACATTATTGAATCTATCAGAAGCACGCGCACGTAATCCGATGCTGAAAACACTATCGCTGAATTCTTCAAATTGCCCACCCTTCCAGCCAGCGGCGAGCGCGTAGTCACTATGTGTTAGGATCAGTGAAGATATGGACAGATCACGCCGAAAGACCTCGCCTTCGTAAGTATTAGAAATCTCGCTTTGGATAGAAGCGAATACTCTACGGAAGAATCCTTCACGCCACTCGTTACGGAAATAACTCCCTAAACTTACACCGCGATAACCCGTAAATGGATGGTATCCGAGTCGATTGACGAAATCTGAATCCGCAAAAAATACGGATAAATATGGCTGAACGAGTTGCCCTTGGTGGATTACATTGGTGTACCCGTTCCTTCCGGTCGATTCGTCTGCCCAGCTTTGGGCGAAGCCAGACCGTACTGAAAACTTGTCAAATCTTACATCGCCTGACAAGGAACCTACATTGTTCGCTGCGGTGTCACGGTGATGATTTGAAAGGAACGCTGCTCTGATATTGGATGTTGTTGTTAGCGATTGTGAAGCTTGCAGGATAACGTTTTGATTGTTTCGGTGATATGTGCCAAGGGTGCCAACCGAAGTTTTTTTGCCAATCTTTCCAAAGACTTTAAGCCCGCCATCCATATCCATTATTCGCCGCGAATGGAAAAAACTGCCGAGGCGATAGACATTGCCGCCTTCCGAAAAGAAAGGTCTCCGATCCGCAACGAAGCGTTCACCATAAGAAAAATCAATACCCTCCACGGCTTGTTCAATGTTGTCAAAATCAGGGTTTGCTGTGCCGATGAGTCGCAGTTGTGGCGTAACTTCATAGCGGAGGTCGGCTCCCACGCGGGCAGTATACGCGCGTTCATCGGTTTCCGTTTCACTAATACCCCCAATTAGATAGGGTAATAACTTAAGTTCACGTTTCCGAGGCGGCGGAAGTACGTCAATCCAGTGTCCATCGTTTTCCCTAAACTCATTGACCCCCAAATTACACCACCATGAACGCTCCCCAGTGCGTTGTTGGAATCTATCGACATTGATACCCATCCGAACGGGTTGAGTTGTGTCTGGATAATCAAGCATCTGCCACGGGATCTCCATCTCCATGATCCAGCCATCTTCTACAATCTGTGCAGCGGCTTTCCACAACCCGATCCATTCGCTTTTCTCCGCACGTCCAGTGGCAAGATGGGCGTATTTTGTGCCGAGCGGATTTACAATAAAGAAATTTCTGTCGGAAAACTGATGTGTATGAAACGGGTCGAGACTGAAGGAGACCCAGTCTTCTCCACGGATGCGCGTCTGGTCCTTCGTCTGGCGCGCCACAATTTTAGCGGGCATATCATCGTAGAGATGAAGTCCGACATAGATGGCTGTGCCTGTATAAACGACCCGACCCACCGACTGGTTCTTTGCCGGTTTTTCGGTGCGTTCGTCGGTGAAACCGGTAGCTTGCGGTGCATCTTGCCAGCAAGTATCGTTGAGAACACCATCAAGGGTGGGTGGCTGCTCTGTTCTTAGGGCAGTGAGTTCTTTTTTTACCGTCATGTCGCTTAAGGCAATTCTTGGTTGAGAACCTATCGTGAATACCAAAACTGCAATCATTAACAAATTTATTTTCATGCGCTTCCTCTAAGGCTACTAATCTTTTTTCTCACGACTTACGCAATTCCGTGGTAGGTGCGGTTTCCCAACCGCACCGATCGCGTGATAAATAGCGGAATCTGCTATAAATCGAATCGCATTTTATAAAAATTGATAGCGAAACCCAACTTCCGATAATTTTTGGCGTGTTGGGTTTCGCTCCCTGTATCTGCACCGATGTCAGTGTTAATGCCGCGCCGTGCTGGCATAAAATTCCGAGATGCTTTCAACGCCGCGAAGAAGCGCTTCATCACTCAAGCGAAACGCCTCGCGTATTTTCAGTTTTTGCTTGTTTTCTATCGAATCAAGCAATCGTTGATTTAGTACGACATGGACGGTGTCCGCATTTTCTCGAAATTCCTGCAGTCCCTGTTCTGCTTTTTCGGCGCGACGTTCACCTTCAAAATTGAAGGGACACGTCACAACGCCTACTGCTAAAGCCCCTTGGTTTCGAGCGAGCGAGGCAATCAGCGGCGCAGCCCCTGCACCCGTTCCCCCGCCCATACCTGCTATAATAAAAACGAGGTCGGCATCTGCAACGATGGAATGAAGTTTCTCGCGATCCTCCTCAGCAGCCTTTTTACCCATCTCTGGATCCGCTCCGCAATATCCTGGCGTTGTGTTAACACCAATCCGCACAGGTGTTGCGTCATTGTGTTTGTCAAGTGCTTCCTTGACTACATCCACAGCGTAAAAGTCAACATCTGTCAAACCTGCTTCAATCATCCATTTGACAGCGTTTCCGCCTGCACCGCCAACACCCACAACCTTGATTTTGTGTCGGAGACGCTTGGATTCTTCACGTCTATATGACATAGTTCTCCCTCTTTCAGATTCGACACCGAACTCCTTGCGCAGGAGTTCACGGGTCTGTCTTAATTTGGTCTTGATTGTCCCTATCGCCAATCCAAGTTCAGCGTGGATCTCTTTGATATTCCACGATTCCAGATAGTATAGCACAGCAACACTGCGTACTTTATCTGGTAGGTGATGCACGACTTCTCTAACATCTTCGAGAAGTTCTGTTTCTCGGAAACGTGCAACCGCATTCTGATCAATATAATTAGTTAAGTCAGGGTGCGGAATTTCACTTCTCGAATGATGCCCGGAAGTGTAGTATCTCTTACAAGCGTTGTAAGCGATACGCTGCAACCAGCCACCAAAACTTTCGGTGCGCCGCAGTCCGCCGATATTTTCCCAGACGGCTCTCCAGATGTCCATGAGGATTTCTTCAGCGTCCCGGCGTTGTCTCGAATTCGCGATAATAACTTTCTCTATGCGCGGACTATAACGCGACATCAGTTCTGTAAACGCCAACTCATCACCGGCTTGTGTAAGCCGAATGAGGTCTTCATCTGTCAGATTGATGTATGTTAATAGATCGTATCGCATAGGCATTTCCCAATTGGGTTTTGAATTAAAGAGGGAGATTTTTCGGTAAGTGGTTTAAAAAAAGCAAGAAATTGCATTTTGAGGTAGAGCAGGTTTCTCAGAAACCTCTTGTGTAAGAAATGAGGGAACAAGCATCTGGGGAACGTTAACTGACTGTTACGTGAATGATGTTTCGGGGTTGGATTTTTCTGAACACTGCATTGACTTGCAACATAGCAGGTTGGATGTCTTGAAGCCGATTGCTTCTGGCGGAGATGAGAATGACACCGATCGCGTATTTGCGGAAGTTCTGCTGATGTTCGATACCTTTGTCCATTGTCACCAGTGCGTCAAATGCTGCTGCGGCTTGCTCAAGGAGTTCGCCATTTCGCATCCCTTTCCACCCTTGCCGAGAAACCGTCGTAACTTGAAAATCAGCATCAAAATATCGGACCAATCGCCAGTCTAAGTTTTCATCAAGTAGAACGCGCATGTTATTTTGAATCTCTGAATGTTGTTGGCTCGTTGCGATCCTTATAGCATTGTGGGCTCACAAATGCGTAAACCTTGGAACAACACAGCACAACGCGAATCGATCTTATTGTGGGTGTGATCCAATTGCTTGGGTCAGCGCGAGTTCTAAAAAAGCGATTGCTTGTTCCCGAGAGACAGAAGGGAATCCTTCAAGAAAATAGTCGAGACTCTCACCAGCTTTTAGGTGATCAATGAGTGTCTTTACGGGAACACGGGTGCCGGTAAACACGGGCGTCCCTCCATGAATCTCAGGATCCTGATTTATCACTTGCTCTGGTTTCATTTTTAGGGTCCTCCTTGTTATTTTTTGCAGATAAATCTTTGATCTACCTGAGTTACTACCTTGTGGCGACCTATTAAGTTGTGCTTGCTTTAGTCTCAAGCGTCAGGGGCATCTTTATCCAAAAACTTTGGTAAATTATACCATTTTCCGCAGCGAGGATGCCAATCAAATCAATCTTCACGAACTTCATCCTCTGCCTTTAAGTACTTCAGAGGACTTTCGACGATATAGTCTCCCGAATCCTCAAGGAATTGCTGCACGAGAAAAATATGTCCGGCACCCATCACCAACAGAATGCGATCGTCGGCAGATTCGGTGATCCGCGTTATATTCACGAAAATCTTGAGATTTCTATCATACCAAATATGGACAAGCCAATTCACCCCTGGATATTCGTCTCCTAACCCAACACGTGCATCATGTAAATATGCTCGCTGACTTGCCCGGCTCCATGCTGGCTGATTGAGACGTATAAGCATGTCAATTATTGGCTCATATTTCTCCGGTTCAATCCAGACTGTTCCATCCTCATCCACTATAACTTTTCCTGGATCTCGGGGATGGGATCCGAAGAGGTGTTCCTGATTGTGTTTCTTTGCAAAGTCAATCGTGTTTATCAAATTACTATCAATACCGCCTCTAAAGATTGGATTGTCTTTACTGCTTCGGAAATAATCCACGCAGTATATCTTTGAATGTCCCAGTTGTTTTGCTAACCGAAAGCCAATCTGGTGCCCTTCGTTGCGTTTAAGTTGATATGTTCCATTCAGATAACCTTGGTAATCTGCATTGATTTCAGCATCCCGTGAGAAATCCACTTCCATTGCTATCTTGGTAGGACTAAACGCCTTGAGTTGTTTGATTAATTGCTTAATCTCACGTTGACGTTTGGGCGCGAGGACATCATCCATTTTAGTATTGATACCATCCATTCCCGGATTCGATAAGTGTGTAGTAC
>VXZL01000539.1 GCA_009845505.1 Candidatus Poribacteria bacterium
TGTTACACCAGTGTAACATTTTCATTTTAAGGCGGATTCCAAGAAAATATATCATTATGTTAAATACATATTCGTATCTGTATAATCCCGTGAATCTTTGAATCCAAAAAATCCTGATTCTGACACCCCACAACCCGCCACCAAAATATTTGCACGCGCAAAAAATCAAAAAACCTTGAAAAAAACAATAGAATATGAGATAATCTATAGTGGAATCAACACACTCTGTTTTTTTAAAGGAGAACACACGTAAAATGCCACTTGGTAGAAAAGTCCGTTATGGCATGGTAGGTGGTGGACCCGATGCGTTCATCGGTGCCGTCCATCGCAAAGCCGCCGCACTGGACGGAGAAATAGACCTCATCGCCGGTGCTTTTTCATCATCACCCGAAAAATCTCGCCAGCAAGGTGCTGAGCTTTTCCTTGATGCCAATCGGGTCTACGGTTCTTATAAGGAGATGGCTGAAAAAGAGAGCCAACTCCCCGAAGGCGAACGGATCGACTTCGTCTCAATTGTAACACCCAATCATGTCCATTTCGATGTCGCGAAAACCTTTATCGAAGCCGGTTTTCACGTCGTCTGCGATAAGCCAATGACAACAACGGTTGCGGATGCAGAGGCACTCTGCGACCTTGTGAAAACAAACGATGTCGTCTTCGCGCTGACCCATAATTACACAGGCTATCCGATGGTGAAGCAGGCACGTGAACTCGTAAAAGAAGGTAAACTCGGAACGCTTCGCAAAATCGTCGTAGAATACCCACAAGGTTGGCTCGCCACATTCTTGGAAGACGAAGGCGCGAAACAAGCCGTCTGGCGTACAGATCCGAAGCAAGCCGGAGCATCTTCATGTATCGGAGACATCGGCTCCCACGCCGAGAATTTGGCACACTACATCACAGGACTCGAAATCGAAGAGATATGCGCCGATATGACCACCTTTGTAGAAGGACGGCTGTTAGAAGACGACGGCAATCTACTGGTGCATTATGAAAACGGGGTCCGCGGTGTGCTGTATGCCTCACAAGTCTCGGTAGGCGAGGAGAACAACTTACGCATCCGTGTTTACGGTACCGACGCTTCCTTGGAATGGCATCAAGAGAACCCGAACTATCTCTACGTCCGCTTCCCTGATGGCCCCGAACAGGTCTACAAACGGGGTAACGACTATCTATCAGAGGTTGTCCAGCACAACTCACGGATACCCTCCGGACATCCCGAAGCGTTCATTGAAGCATTCGCAAATATTTATCTTAACGCTGCACGCACAATCGCAGCGAAACTCGCCGGTGAAGCCCCAGGCGAATTTGATACAGATTTCCCAACTGTCCAAGACGGGGCACGCGGGGTGCATTTCATCAACGCTGCCGTAAAGAGCGGCAAACAGCGCGCATGGATCGACGCGAGTTATACACCGCCAGCATAATTTTTTCTAATCTTACACGCAACAAAATGCTCGCGTATTCAGGCATCTCACAAAAATGGGAGGGATACTGATGGAAACGCATAGAGAAAGGAATCACATCCCTTACGTCCCTACAGAGGGCGCAGAACTTTATCCTGACTCGGACGGAAAACCTATGGCGGTTAGTGATCTTCACAGACGTATCCTCACGCGGACTTTACAAGTCCTTGACACACATTTTGAAGAAAGACCGGAAGTCTATGTCTCTGGCGATATACTCATGTATTATGTTGAGGGAGACCCACGTAAATCAGTTTCACCGGATGTCCTGGTCGCTTTCGGGTTAGGGAAGAAACCCCGGCGGACGTACCTCGTCTGGCAGGAAGGAAAAGTGCCTGATTTCGCAATGGAGTTTTCCAGCAAAGGGACCTATCGCAATGACTTAGGGCACAAGATGGAACTCTACGCTGCATTGGGAATCCAAGACTATTTCTTGTATGATGCGGAGGGATTATACTTACCATCGCCTATAATGGGTTTTACCTTGATTGACGGTTCGTATGTCCCAATATCAGCAGGTACAGATGGTGGTTTACACTCCACTGCCCTCAGTTTGGATTTCCATGTCGGTGATGTGGGTTTAGGGATTTATGACCCAGTTGCGGGTGAGTGGCTCCAAACGCCTGCAGAGTCAGCAGTCCGACGCGCAGAACTGGCTGAAACACGCGCCGAGTCAGCAGTCCGACGCGCTGAAGCGGCTGAAACACGTGCTGAAACGGCTGAAACACGCGTTGAAACGGCTGAAACACGCGCTGAACAAGAAACCTTACGTGCCGACCTGGAAACCCTTGCACGCCAGAAAGCAGAGGCGGAACTCGCAGAACTCCGAGAAGAAATCGAACGTTTGAAAACACGTACCTAATACTAAGGAGACTAACTATGGCAAGACCTGTAACACTCTTTACAGGCCAATGGGCAGATTTAACGTTAGAAGAGTTAGCAGAAAAAGCGAGTGGATGGGGCTACGACGGCTTAGAACTCGCCTGCTGGGGCGACCACTTTGAAGTCGATAAAGCACTCTCAGACGACAGTTACTGTCAAGGGAGACACGATTTACTCGCGAAATATGGACTAAAGGTCTGGTCAATCAGCAACCACCTTGTCGGACAAGCCGTCTGCGACAACATCGACAGCAGGCATCAAGGGATTTTGTCAGAAGCGATTTGGGGCGATGGTGATCCCGCAGGTGTTCAAGAACGTGCCGCTGAAGAGATGAAGAACACAGCGCGCGCCGCCGCGAAACTCGGTGTCGGTGTTGTCAACGGTTTTACCGGCAGCTCGATATGGCATCTTCTCTACTCTTTTCCGCCCAATGATCCCGCACAAATTGATGCCGGTTTTGAAGATTTCGCTAACCGCTGGAACCCGATTTTCGATGTTTTTGATGAAGTCGGTGTCAAGTTCGGACTCGAAGTTCATCCGACTGAAATCGCCTTTGACATCGTTACTGCGGAACGCGCAATTGAGGCAGTCAACGGCAGAGAAGCCTTCGGATTCAACTACGATCCAAGCCATCTCGGCTATCAAGGGGTCGATTACGTGGCTTTCCTCGAACGGTTGAGCCATCGAATTTATCACGTCCACATGAAAGATGTCTGGTGGTCAGACACACCGAGATTAGCCGGTGTCTTCGGTGGACACCTCAACTTTGGTGATGCCCAAAGATATTGGGATTTCCGCTCTATTGGGCGCGGGAGTATCAATTTTGAAGAGATTATCCGTGCCTTGAACAACATGGGATATGACGGACCCCTCTCCATTGAGTGGGAAGATAGTGGTATGGATCGAGAACATGGTGCCCGTGAATCTTGTGGTGCTGTTAAAGGCTACGATTTTGAACCGTCTGCTGTGGCTTTTGATGCTGCATTTGAGGATTCTTAAACGATTGCTTCTGAGCTGCCTTTCCGTTGTCAAGGCAGATGTCCAATGGTTAAAAGACCGCTCATAACCCAGAGCAGGTTCTTTAACGATTTTAGACCGATGCCGACAACGGAGGCATCGCCCAGATTCGATAGTTAAAAAAATGGCAAAAGGCAGCCTTTACCCCTCTGAATCCCGGAGCTTCTACGACCGATGTACAGGGACGCACATCCGGCAAATAACAACATCGAGTTGTCTGCACCACCATCCGTTTTTTATCATACCCGCCTATGATAATGCGATGCAACGGATGATTTTTATTTCATATCGAACCGGAACCGCACAGATATTCGCAGAAGAACGCGCCACAGGTGAACTCCGTCAATTGACAGATAGACCCGACATCAGCGAATGGTCGGTGCATCCGGGACGAAACGGCAAAGCCGTCTTTTTTACAGCAGGCACAAGCGGTTGGCGACTCGATCTGGAGACCCTTGAGGAACGAGAACTCGTTGACTTCACTGCAACGACGCTGCGTGAAGAAGGTATGGTCGCCGCTGCGATGGGGACAACCTCTGTGAGCCACGATGATCGGTGGTGGGCTGTTAGGTTCAACGTCGGCAAGGAATCCGCACTCGCTATCGTAGACACGGATACCGGTGAGCACAATATCATCTTACACAGAGACAACATTGGACATCTCCAATTCTGTCCTGATGATGCCAACCTGCTCTACTACGCCGGTCCTCTTACCGATCGGGTGTGGGTCATTCATCGAGATGGGAGCGAAAATCGCCGCCTTTACAAACAAAACGTTGAAAAGAAGGAGTGGATTACCCACGAAACATGGATTCCGGGGACGCGCGAACTCGCCTTTGTTGACTGGCCCCACGGGGTCCGATGCGTCAATGTTGATACAGGCATAGAACGACAGGTAACAACAGTCAATGCTTGGCACGCCATCAGCAATCACACCGGCACACGCATGGTAGCAGATACGAACTTCCCGGATATCGGCATCCAAATTTTTGACGCTCGTGACGGGGTCGGTAAACCGGAGACGTTATGCTATCCGGGTGCTTCATCTATCGGTGAACATTGGAACGGACCTTTTCCTTACACAGCAGGCCCAATTCCGGTATATGCGCCGCAGCATACACATCCACACCCGTCTTTCAGTCCCGACGGGAAGTATGTGGTATTTACATCCGACCGAAGCGGATACGCCCAAATCTACGAGGCAACAATCAGTAACACATGAAAACAAATAGATACACGACACTACTTAGCGCACAAGGGTTGAATCTAAAATATAAACGATACGTAGGAATCATCTCCAAATCACGACTTCCTACAAAGTCAGCGCAAGCAAAACTTGAAAATAGTTATCAGTTGATTGCTGACTGCTATAACGCTGACCGCTGAAGGCTGACTGCTATGACGCTGACTGCTGACAGCCACTAAAAATAGGAGTAAAAAATGCCAATTGTCATACCGCGCCTGGTTGTCGAGGTGTTCCAGCATACAAACTTCCGCGGCAGAATGGGGTATGTTGTAGAACCCGTTCCCTTTACGCGAGATATTGGATTTCAAGATAATATATCTTCTGTTCGCGTTTATAAGGGACCCAATTTCTCGTCGAACCCGAACTATAAGGTTATCCTCTACCAGCATCGTCACTTCCGCGGTCAGAAGTTAGCACTCGGTCCAGGGTTTTATCCGAATCTACACGATGTTGCTTACAACTTCGCAGACAGAATCTCATCGATCAACTTCGGCTCCAGTTTAGAGGTCGTTGGACCCGAATGGGGGACGGTCCCCATGATTGTAGACTGTTATGAGCACACTAACTTCCGCGGCAGAAAAATCACAATCATACGCGACATCGCCAATTAACCAGATGCGAAAGGACGAACTTGGTTTGAAGACCGTATTTCGACAATCCGCATTATAAAAGGGCCAGGCTTCCCCCCAGACGGCGCAG
>VXZL01000149.1 GCA_009845505.1 Candidatus Poribacteria bacterium
CATTATATGCCGGGACCAACATGGCACTCTCCTACATGTTTCAACATCTCACGAAATATGTAGACCTCCACTTTGCCGGCAACCAAAACCGAAAATTAGCCGATAACGTCTATGAAGTTGATATCAGCATAGATGACTTCGGCAGGCTCAGCCGAAGAATCAACGAAACCTATTTCGGCATTCTGACCCTACATCGCGACCACGAGACGTGGCTGCTGCCGCTTTACCAGCATAAAGAACTCCCACCGATGCTGGTGCAGTGCCACGCGCCGCGCGGACACGGTGGAAACGCTATCAACTCAATGCTGCGGCATTACGCTGCAATGCGAGATTTTGACGCTTTCACCGCCCCGTCTGATTATGTCCGAGAGTTCTATTCAGATTACGTCTGGGATACCAGTTTCTTCAAAACCCTACCCAACGGCGTAGATTCGGCGTTGTTCTGTCCAATGGATAAGCAAGAAGCGAAAAAAGAACTCGCGGAATATGTCGGAGATGACCGAATTATGACGACACCGACGGTCGGTTATCTCTCACGGGTACAGTCTGAAAAAGGTGCCTCTGTCTATTTGAAACTCGCTGAATTGAATCCACATCTGTTGTTTTTAATTGCTGGACCCAGCCTTGGTAGGTATGGTTTAAGAGAGTTGCCTAACAATCTCGTCTATGCAGGCTTCCATCCACGCGAGAAGTTACCAATGGTCTACAACGCCTTTGATGTCTACTGCTTTCTTTCAATGTCAGGTGAGGAGACGTTTGGTTTGACAGTCCTTGAAGCGATGGCGTGCGGTGTTCCACCGATCGTTCCCAATTTTGATGGCGTGCCTTCGGTCGTTGGGGATGCAGGCTTAATTGCGGATGCTGAGAATTTTGATCAAGATATAGGAACACTGGTGAGTTATCCATGCCCGATAGATTTTTCGGAGAAAATTAACCTATTATTGAACGACGGTCAAATGCGTGAAAACCTTTCCCAAAAAGCGAGAGAACGGGCACTCTCCTTCACATGGGATAAAACCGCACAGCGGATTGTCCAATTCTTTGAAGAACTCCGTCAAAAAAGGCAGCTTGCCAGTCCAAACGGACTCCTGAGTGTTTTTTCCGCTCAAACCGAAACATCGAATTCAGAACAACAGCACCTTAGATACAAATCGATTCTATTGGGAATGAACAAACGTTATGAACGCTCTCTGATGGGCGACCCTCTCTATTCTCAGCGTGTTGAAGAAGGACTTTTGATAACTTTTTTGAAAAACCACACTGTCAGAGAAGCAGAGGCACTCCTCACCGGATTCATCGAAGATGAGGCGGAAGCGAAGGCGATCCTTAAAAGAATTCAGGGCTTAATTCACGCAACTGCCTAAAAATTTTTGTAGCGCAAACTGTCAGTTTGCAGGTATCCAGATAGCGAAAATCAATCTGTTTCTCGTTTTATCCAAGGATACACCAAACTGAGAAAAAAGAGGAAACAAAACCATGACAGCTAACACCCTTTATCACCTAAAACAGCACCACAAATTTGAACAAGGCGGTCACAAATACGTCGCAGACCTTGAAACTAACGACATCATTCAGGTGAATGATGTGGAATGGGACGTTTTGGATCGCTATGCGACTCAGACGCAATACCAAATTGTTGAAGAGCTCAAGGAAAAATATAAAGTTGCCTCTATTTTTCAAGCAATTGAGCGTTTGGAACAACTTGGGCAGCGAGGCTCCCTCCTAAGCTCAATAGATGGCGCGGTGAGACAAACTGTCAACAGTTGGAAACAGAAAAATAGAAAACCAAAGTTATTGGTCCCCTTTCACTTCACAAAAGAGAAAACATCGCTGGACTACACAACAAATCTAAATCGCTATCAACTTTTGACGCATTTAACCCAGTTTGCTGACTTAGAAACGCTTACCTTTTCCGAAGCAGGAAAGACAGACCTAAAACCGGAGGAATTTCAAGGTTTTGGAGACATCAACGTTCGGAATATAGAGGTTGACGAAAGCAGTGCCTTCGGTCCACCGTGGTATGCCATGGACGGATACGATGGCATTTTACTCCTCTCCCAATTCTTGACAGATGATCTATTGTACTATAGGATTCCCGATGTGCCGATTGTACACTGCATAGATGATGTCCAGAAATCGCAAGATTCAACACTTGAAACACTCCTAAACATTTGCGCTTTCCAAAACCCAGAGGATACATTAGTCGTCAAAGCCTCGTGGGTAAAGGAATGGCTCCAGGAACAAGGTGTTGCTGAAAAAA
Organism: Candidatus Poribacteria bacterium; assembly: GCA_009845505.1. Taxonomy (GTDB): domain Bacteria; phylum Poribacteria; class WGA-4E; order WGA-4E; family WGA-3G; genus WGA-3G. Next base: position 2,261 of record VXZL01000149.1, read on the forward strand.
GCGTTCGCGTTATCCCGAATGGTGTCAACGTTGGTGAACCGGTAGGTAAGGGGTTAGCAAAACAACACACCGCTGCACTCTTTGAAAAACCAATATTCGCACAACACCCCGTCGTAGGGCTGATTTCAGGATTTGAACCCAACTATGGGGCGAAGCTAATTTCTGCGTTTGCTCATGCTAATCCGCATCTTGCAGTTTTTATCTACGACCCGTTCTTGGCAGCACATTGGACACATCCACCAGACAATGTTGTCATCTTCAGTGTAGACGATGACGAGATGCATTCCATTTTACCCATCTTCTTTCAAGCACTCGATCTCGTCTGTTTTCCAGCGATTCCGGGAACACCACTGTCATTGGTTTTAGAGGCGATGGCGTACGGTACCCCGTGTGTGGCTATGACGAAATATAGATTGCCGCCGGAGGTCGAGGGCACCGGTGAGACTGTGAAATTTGGGGAGCGTGGTTTTAGTAATCTCCATGTCCGGATGTCTGAGTTGTCGAACGTAGTAAATCAGTGGCTGAAGCCTTCTGCTATGCGCGCCGAATGTGAGAATGTGGCAAAGAATTTGGCTCAAAAGTTCACTTGGGAAAAATCGGCACAAGAAATCGTCCAGTTATTTGAAGAGAGTTATCAGCAAAAAATGATTGTTCCCAGACAAGAAGAAACTTTGCTTCCATCAGTCTTCTGCCGGCGGTATGATCCGGGGACTGGAACCACCGCGTCTGGTGTGTATCGACTGGGAACCAATGGATATGAACACCTTGAAACGGCTTTAGTAGAAATGTTGTCCGAACAGCATACCCCTACCGAAGTTGAATTCGTTTTCAAGCATTTCCAAGGGAAAGGCTCGACTCCCGTGGCGAAGTAATTCGCCTTGGAAATGGTTTTCCTAACGCACTTGGGTTGGGAACTCAATCTCGCCGGAATAGAGCACCGGCAGAAAGGAGAAAAACCGAGATGAAAAAGAACCTTCGCGGGAAAATCCGCGAATTTGTCAAGTCTGAAGAAGGTAAGGTCGGGATAAAGTCCCCACTAACCCTCGGTGTGGCAACCGGTGGAATCTTGTTGGCACAAGCTATTGTCGGAACTCCACATGCTGCAGCAGATTCTTGCTGGACTAAAGCCGACTGTCCTAGAGCTGATCATGAGTGTCATAATGCTAATCCACCTTGGTGGCAAGGTACTTGCCGCTAATAGCCTAATGCTCAGATGAGATTTCTTCAGTTTGAAGAGGAAATCTCATCGGTTCTCAAGTCATGACTAATGTCAATGTAGATTGTGGATAAAACGTCCCAATCTTGTGACGATCCAGCGTGTGCTTGTTTTACTACCACACGCTATCGCATGCTGTGTATTATGCCCTTTGAGTAATTGGAGGAATATCCTATGAGGCTTATATCCAGTTTTCGCATGCTCGCGTTAGTGTTGCTGTGTGTGAACGTTTCTCCAGTTTTCGCCAAAACACCGACGACCGCTAAAATCCTATTCACCTCCGCTCGTGATGGTAATCGTGAAGTCTATATCATGAACCCAGATGGCTCTGAACAAGTAAGACTTACACACCATCCCGCAAACGATCTGAACGCCGTTTGGTCTCCAACAGGTGAGCAGATTCTCTTCACCTCCGATCGCGACGGTAATCGAGACCTGTATCTGATGAACCCTGATGGAACCAATATACGACGCGTCTTTAAGAAAGAACTGAAGCACCCCAACACTCGTCGGGATGGTCCGACATGGTCGCCGGATGGTGAACAGATCGCTTACATGTACACCAACTGGGATAAGAAGATAGATGTCATCCGCATTGCGAACTTAGGAGAACAAGAAGAGGATTTCTTAGCAAACGGTTTGGATCCAGCGTGGTCGCCCGACGGTGCGGAAATAGCTTATGCTCCCCTTGAAGATGGCCGAATGACCTTCATCAACGTTCGCACAGGTTCGCAAAAACGGATTCTACCGAGAAAAGAATTAGGGGGTCAACTGATGCCATCTTGGTCGGCGTCCGGTGACAAACTTACATTTGCTTGGAATAACAACCCATTGCCTCCAGATTTCAAGCCGGGAGATAAGCTGCCAGCAGGATGGGCTGATAAACGAACAATCTACATCATCAATCGCGACGGTACCGGTCTTCAACAACTTGTTGATGAGGCGGGTCCCATGGCACAGTATCCCGAATTATCACCGAATGGCAAACAAGTCCTTTATACACAGGAAGTTAAGGAACGGGATCAGATCTTCAAAGTTGATGTGAGCAGTGGGGTTTGGACACAATTAACGCATATTTCATGGAATTCCGGCGGGGACTGGTTTGATCCTTCGTATGCGTTGTCAGTTTCACCGCAACCGCAACTCCTAACCACAACATGGGCAAAAGTCAAAAAGAAATAGCGTCTTAAGTCTAAACATCTTGAGAACACTTTGGTAGAAATATTGTCCAAATACCATACCCCTACCGAAGTTGAATATGTTTTCAAGCATTTCCAAGGGAAAGGCTCGACTCCCGTAGCGAAGTAATTCGCCTTGGAAATGGTTTTCCTAACGCACTTGGGTTGGGAACTCAATCCCGCCGGAACAGAGCACCGGCAGAAAGGAAAAGAACCAGATGAAAACAAATCTCCGCGGTAAAATCCGCGAATTCGTCCAATCTGAGGAAGGCAAAGTGGGAGTCAAATCCCCATTGACGCTTGGTATAGCTACCGGCAGCGTTTTGCTTGCACAAGCAACTGTCGGGACTCCCCAAGCTGCAGCATGGGAATGTGACTTTAATTGGCAGTGCGACGACCCACCTCATATATGCAGTGTAGGGACTTGCCTGTAGTATTAAGCATTTTGACATGAATGCCGCGTAAGTCGCTTGGATAGATTTACGTATTGAATTGAGGTATTCTCAACAATGGCTAAGAGTGGAGTAACTTTTTACTCCACTCTAGGCGTTGTGCTATAATTTTGTCTTTAGTGAAATAGGAGGCCTTAAAATGTGACTTGCGCCGCATAACAATCAGTTGTATTTTGTAAACTCAAGATACCATTACCCTACTG
>VXZL01000608.1 GCA_009845505.1 Candidatus Poribacteria bacterium
TCAGACTTGCAACAACCTGACTTTGAGCATAAAAAACCAGCAAGCCCTTTCTTATTGCCCAAAGCGAAACAGGACAAGCGTCAGAAACCCCGCCTACAACGGAATCAACCCCTGAAGAGCACGCTGACCAACCAGCACCACAAGTTGGAACGACTGATCAACAGCACATTGAGATTACAAATCCGTCTCCCAATGAAAGGAAGCGGAGAATCCTAAGAATTGCCAACGATTATGAGTTGGGAGCGGATGATGTGTTAACGACGCTTATCGTCATTGCTGGTGACGTGAGCCTACAAGGAACCGTCACTGGAAATATGTTGATTCTTGGTGGAAATGTTACCCTGACACAAGAATCACAGGTGAACGGGACCCTTCAGATTATAGGTGGGCAGGTGTCAGGACAAACAGACGGCGTGGCGGACCTTCAAGTAAGCAATCATTGGAAGATGATTCCCGCTGGGGCGAAGCTGCTGATGCGTCCTTATATTTTTTGGAAAATCACCAGTAAACAGGCAAATTTACGATTAACCTTAGTCGAGGCTGGTATTTCCGTCTTGATGTATTTGTTGGTATTCGCCGCATTCCCAAGACCTATAAATGCCACGGGTGAAATGTTGGCACGTAGACCGATGGGGAGTGTCTTATTCGGTATTCTGATGTTACCTATAATACCACTGATTCTCACGCTGCTAACGTTATCCATTATCGGAGTGCCATTTATGCTATTAGCGTTAGCACTCTTGGTTCCTCTGGCAATCTTTGGTAAGACGACGATTTTCGTTACGCTCGGCGGCACCCTCTTTTCAGGACGATTGAAACCGCTCGGAATAATTTTCTGCTACATTCTCTATTTCATGGCAACAGCCCTGCCGCATATTGACTGGGTAACGTTTCTTCTTGTCAACGCTATTAGCATTGGATTATGTGTGCTGAGTGGTATCAGCGCGATGCTACCACAAGACCCGCGTCAAAATATTTCTTGGTCAGAAAGGGTTTAGCCTCCATGCAGTTAGTTTCTCCACTTTTCCTCGTTCTGCTAATTGTAGTGCCGCTGCTAATAATTGCTTTATGGTTTTTCCGTAGTAACAGACATAGCCCCTCGTTCTGGAAGCAGGCAATTGTCCCGGCAGTACGTTTCTCTGACTTCAGACATGGATTCGCAGCAGGCACCCAACAGATGCGACAGACCCTCTCGGTCAAAGCACTGCCGACACTTAGCATTCTGAGATTCATTGTCCTGGCACTTCTTATTTTTACGCTCGCTCGTCCTCAACTCTCTCAAAGTCGTGAGCATAAATTTGCAGAAGGTATTGATATTCTCTTAGTACTCGACATCTCGGAGAGTATGCGGGCAGAAGACTTTGAAGGTGCCAATCGTATCCAAATTGCCAAATCGGTCATTAACGACTTCCTGTCCCATCGCGAAAATGATCGCATCGGTTTAGTTATTTTTGCGGGTGAGAGTTTCACACTCTGTCCACTCACGTTGGACTATTCAGTATTAATAGAATTGCTCCGTGATGTCCAAATCGGGCAGTTAGAGGACGGTACAGCCATCGGTGATGCTCTTGCAACTGCTACGCATCGGTTGGAAATCTCGGCATCGAAAACGAAGATTGTCATCCTCTTGACCGATGGAGAAAACAACGCCGGTAGTATAGACCCAGAGACGGCAGCCGCTCTGGCGCAATCCTTCGGCATTAAGGTTTATACAATCGGTATGGGGAAAGAGGGCGGCGCACGTATTCCGTACGCGGATACAACCTTCGGCAAAAGATACCGTGAGGTCTTAACCTATCTTGACGAAGACACTTTGAAACAGATTGCCAGCATAACAGACGGTCGCTATTTTCGCGCGACAGATACGCAGTCGTTGCAGCGAATATATGCAGAAATCGACCTGTTTGAAAAGACGAAATTTGAGGTCGTTAGCACTGTTAATCACAAAGAGTTGGCATCATATATTCTGATACCGGCAGCGTTGCTGTTGGGTATAGAGATATTATTGAGCAATACAGTGTTACGAAAAATACCTTAATGGCTGTCAGCATTGTCCCGCAAGTCCACACGCGACTTGCGTAGCAGTCAGCGGTCGGAAAGAGAGCTCCGATAGCCGATAGCGAAGCAACCTGACAGCCGATAGCCAATATGGAGATAAAATGGAAAATATTATTGCATGTAATTTAGGGAGTTACCGACAGTTTCGGGCGGGTGCTTATGCACACTTGGCAGAAATCGGTCTGACGAATGTAGAAGTCGGGGTGCCTTCGGCTGAATCTGTGGATGCACTCCAGTCAGAATTGGACGCACACGGACTTACTGCTACGAGTCTGCTTGGTAGATGCGATGTTCAGTCTGAAACGGTTGTATCGGATTTCCAGACGACCTTGGATACTGCCGCGCAGATGGGAGTGAACATTATCTTCGTCAGTGTTCATGCTGGGGACACAGATCGTAACGTTGCATACGATCGACTCCGCGCTATCGGTGAGAACGCTGCACCTACGGGTATCAAAGTCTGCTTGGAAACCCATCCAGATATGGCACACAACGGCGATATCGCATTGGAGACGATGCAAGCTGTTAACCATCCGAACATCTGTGTCAATTTCGATACCGGCAACGTTTACTACTACAACCACAATGTGACAGCCCTCACAGAGGTTGAGAAGGTCATCCCGCATGTCGGTGCCGTCCATCTTAAGGATACAAATGGCGGTTATCGGACGTGGCATTTCCCGACGCTCGGTGAAGGTGTGGTTGATTTCAAAGCGGTATTCCAGACGTTGAACGATGCCGGTTTCTATGGTCCTTTCACAATGGAATTAGAAGGTATTGAGGGGGAAAACCTTGACGAAGCAGGTGCGCAAGCGCGGGTGGCAGGTTCGCTGCAACACCTAAAAGACATAGGAGTCATATAGTGGATACAAATCTTTGCGTCATCCGACTGGGTGAAGGGGAACGGATCGGCGACGCACTCGGAGAAGTCTTGGATACCCCAGATATGACGACGATCGGAGCCTTCGCTGTTTCTAAAGAAAACCCGACTGAACTTCACTATCACGATTTTGATGAGTATTGGTATTTCACGGAAGGTACGACGACTGTGACGCTCCGAACGGCGGATGGGCACTCTGCATCCTATCGCATCGGTCCTGGAGACCTGGTCGTCACGCCCAGAGGCGTTGAGCATGGACATACCCCGGATGATGTCGTTAAAGGGGTGCAGTGGGTGAGTGTAATTCCCCCTGATGCCCGTCGCGGACATCTGCATCGATAATGGCTGTCAGCCGTCGGCTGTCAGCACTCAGTAAAGAGGCTTTTTGTTACAAGCGCAGCGTACGTCAAAGGCGGCATTTGTTTCAAAAACGCTCTGACTTCCAATGATTTCCGATAGCGATCAAGAGGAGCGTAAACCATGGCAACACAAACATACCTGTTACCCCGGCGGCGGTTGGGACGTACAGAATTAGAGGTCACCTGCCTCGGTATGGGAGGGGCGGGCCTCGGTAGAGGCGATGTCACCGACGATGAAGCCGTCAAGGCGGTACACCGAGCCATTGACTTAGGCATCAATTATCTCGACACTGCGCCTCTCTATGGTGAGAGCGAAAGACGGGTCGGGCTGGCACTTGCTGATGGTTGGCGTGAGAAGATTTATCTCGCCACGAAAACAGGCACACACCCGGAATGGCGCGGCGATTTTAGTGGACCGGGGACCCGTCGCAGTGTTGAAAACAGTCTACGGCTATTGGGAACCGATTATCTGGATGTCTGCTTGGTACACGACCCAGATAGCATGGATCCTGTTGTGGCGAAAGGTGGTGCACTTGATGAACTCCAACGGATGCGTGAGGAAGGACTGATTAAGTTTATAGGACTCGGGGTTCGGCAACACGAATTCCACAAGACTGCTATTGAAACGGGTGTCGTTGATGTGATTCTCACATACTTGGACTATACGCTCCTAAGCCAAACTGCAAATGAGTGGTTGCTACCGCTTGCCTCTGAATGTGACATAGGAATTATTAACGGGAGTCCAATTGCGATGGGGTTGCTCTCTGGGATTGAACCGGATGTATCGGCTGAGCGGATGCACTTAGGCACTTATGATGCGGAAAAGGCGCATCGTCTCTGGCAGTGGGCAGCTGATAACGATTTGAGTCTATTGAATCTTGCGATTCAATTTTGTTTTCGGCAACCTCGTATTGCGATGAGTCTAACGGGTTCTAAGAATGTGACGGAGGTAGAGCAGAATTTCGCTGCCGCCACGACCCCCGTCCCTGATGAGGTGTGGGAGAAACTGGAAATTTTACTATAGGAGTTTGATACGCACGTTTCTTGTATTTGAGAGAATTTTAGTTTTGAAACGTTACTTTTCAAAGGCGTTCAACCCCGTCTTATGTCCTAAACGTCTGACAAAAAGCTGCCAACGTTTCTTCTATTCAAACTTTCCTGATCTCAGCCCTTTCTTCTCTACAGCCAGCCTACCTCGTTCTACCTGTAAGTATTCAGTTTCCCAGCGGGTGTGAGGTTGTCTAGGTCCAGGGTGGCTTGTATATCAGGTGCCGATCCCCGTGATAGCTAGGTAGCACCCAACAGCTGCGACGGACGGGCCTACGATGAATCCTACTACATTACCGCCGGAAACTTCTCTAATTGCAATCGCGATCCCTCCGATTATGACAACAAGTCCACCTACAATCTTTTTCATATTGCCATCATCTTCATGAGCTACGGGTGTGAGATAGACATTAATGACGACTAATAGAGACGCTAATAAGAGTAGTAACGAAGTCCTCTTGCGGGGTCGTGAAACAAACATCATAAAAATCTCCTTTTCGTTAATGAGGGTTCTCCAGTAAATAATGATGAGATAGAAGTTTGCAATAATATCTCGCAGAGATTCTACAGCATTTTCGTTCTCCAGTAAATAATGATGAGATAAAAGCCCCATATCGCTATCGTCTCACAATTTTCCAATTAGCAAAAGTATAACAGGTGTAAGAAAAAGCATAAATAAAAAATTAGATGGATTTTCTCATCTACTCTGATTTTTTCCGAGCGTCGAAAGTCTACAGGCGATCTCGTTGATGCGGAACGTCCGGACGACAACTACCGCCATGACGAGGCGATCCACGGTTTTTTTGAAACATTGGACTTGAAGATTTCTTGGAAATGTGTTACTTCCTAATTTTGGGATCTACTCCTTCATGGAGAGATTTCCGTTTCACAAAAACACCTCCCTATACATTCGTTGTTGGGATCAAATGCTGACCTATAAGGA
>VXZL01000521.1 GCA_009845505.1 Candidatus Poribacteria bacterium
CGTATATTTGAAGGGTTATCTGTTGGTCTTTCTGCGATTCGTGCGAACAAATTACGCTCCTTGCTCACAATGCTGGGGATTATTATCGGCGTTGCCTCGGTGCTTGCGATGATCGCTATCGGCGATGGTGCGAAGGCGATTGTGTTACAAGACGCTCAGAAATTAGGTGGTGTGAACCAGTTTACGATGTACCGGAGCAGCCATAAACGCGTAAACAACCGCTGGGTGCCGAACCGCAGCAACGAGTACTTCGAGTACGAGGACGTGTTAGCGATTGAGGCGGCGTGTCCGTCCGTCAAGTTAGTTGTCCCACGGATTCCTGAATGGCGCGGTGTTCTTGCCCAAGCTGCCGGAGGTGCAGAGCATCGAACAGGCTATAATGGTGTAAACTCATCCTTTGCAGAAGCAATGGACTGGGACATTCAGACAGGTCGTTTTATTACTGACGAAGATATTAACAATGAAGCCAAAGTTTGTGTGATTGGCTCTGAAGTGGTCGCTGCCCTATTTGGCAATACATCACCGTTAGGCAAAGAAATTAAAATCGCTAAAGGCGAAGGTGGACGTTTTGACCGATATGGTAGAAAAGATCAGAAGCGGATAACGGAACGTTTCACTGTTATTGGTACAATGGCAACTCGCGGACGAAGCCTACGATTCGGTTGGAACTTAGACGACATGATCTTCTTACCACTGACAACGGCTCAGCAACGCTTCACCGGAAACGATAGAATCGTTATGATGTCCGTCCACGCACACACTGTTGAAGAAGTTCCGCAAGCCATCGAAGAGGTGAAAACAGTCCTTAGAAAAACACATAACGGCGAAGATGATTTCTTTTCTATCTGGGATATGCGGGAAGGGATGGCGCAGTTAGAAAAGATTAGCAAAGTGATTAAAATCGCCTTGGGGAGCATCGCAGGATTTTCGCTCCTCGTTGGTGGTATCGGCATTATGAATATGATGCTCGTCGCTGTAACCGAACGAACTCGAGAGATTGGCTTGAGAAAAGCAGTAGGCGCGAAACGTCACGACATTCTGTTGCAGTTCTTAATAGAAGCCGTTGGGATGTGTAGTGTAGGCGGTGCAATCGGTGTGCTCGTGGGTCTCTTCGCTGGCGAAGGAATGGCGATGCTCGCTGTGAACATCGTCAAAATCGTGCCTGAATGGCCCTCAGTTATCTCAACAGAGTGGATATTAATTTCTGTATCCTTCTCAGCGATAATCGGTATCTCTTTCGGACTGTACCCCGCGATAAAAGCGTCGGCACTCACACCGATTGAAGCACTCCGGACCGATTAGGAGGGAATTTAAATGAATCTACTTGAATGCGTCATTTTAGGGATTTCCAGCCTGAAGCGAAACCCACTCCGTTCCGCCCTAACGATCTTAGGGATCATCGTCGGTGTCGCCTCCGTCGTCAGTATGGTATCTGTCGGCGACGGGTCAAGTGCAATGGTCTTGCGAGAGATTGAGCGGACGGGCGGAACCAAAATGATTGAAGTCTATAAGGACGATTGGGATAAACAGTCAGGCACTTTGAGTCGTGCAGCAGGGTCTGCCGTGCGTGGCAGAGGCAGGTGGCAAAGAAACCGCGCTGAAGATCTGGAAACTGAGGATGCCTTTGAGATTCTCAAGCATGCCCGCGGCGTTGTGAACGTCGTTGCTGAAGACGATATGCCGGGCTGGACAGTGAATTATAACGGGCGCACAAAGGAATCGCGTATCGTTGCATCCACTGCCGGGTATGACCAATCGCATAACTGGTACACGTCAAGCGGTCGGTTTTTTACCGCTGAAGAGGTGGAAGCGGCGAGTAGCGTCGCTGTCATCGGCTCCAAAGTCGCCGAAGAGGTTTTTCTTCAGGAAGATCCCGTTGGGAAAGAGATTAAAGCCTCGCGTCAATCTTCTCGATGGAGAAGCCGAAGTGGACTTTATGAGGTCCGTCTCAAAGTCATCGGTGTCATGGAAGAGAAAGGCGATGCGATGGACACGTCGGGTTGGGACGACCGGTTCATCATTCCGATTACCACGCTTCAGCAGCGCTTTAAAGGACGCGAAGACGTTGAACGGATCCGCATTGAAGCAGCGGATGTGAGCACAATTCCGATCGCGATCATGGATGCCAAACAGATATTAGGAAGACAGCACAATAACACAGGTGAAGAATACAACTACTGGACAGCTACCGAAGAATTAGCAACCGCGAATAAGGTCGGCTTGGTGATGAAAGCCTTGATGGGGGGGATTGCTGGGATCGCACTAATGGTTGCTGGTATCGGTGTCATGAACATCATGCTCGTCTCTGTTACCGACAGAACAAAAGAGATAGGACTGCGGAAGGCACTCGGGGCAACCCGTGGTGATATTCTGTCCCAGTTCTTGATTGAGGCAGCAGTGCTGACGCTCTCTGGTGGTATTCTCGGTGCAATCTTAGGCATCTTTATGGGACGCGGCACCGCCGCACTCATTTCGAGGTTTGTCTGGGAAGGGAGCAATTGGCCCTCAGTGGTTTCATTTGGCACGATGGTAATCGCTTTACTGGTTTCTGTCGCTATCGGAGTTTTCTTCGGACTGTACCCAGCCAATAAAGCAGCGAAACTCACACCTGTTGAAGCACTCCGCTCCGATTAGTTTGCTCGGACGTGCTACTTGAAAGGACTATTGAATATATCGGCGGGGTCGGCCCTTAAACGTCTATCCCGATGAAATGGTGCCTGGCCCCAGAAAAACATTCAACCGGCAGGCACCACCGAACATTCTCCAGGAGGAATTAGCCTTGAGAAATCTAATTATTACCGTTGCCGTTGTTTTGGTGCTCGTCGTCGCCATCGGTTGGGTTGTACTCGGACGTGGGAAAAACGGAACCGACCCGGCACTCGCTCAGAGAATTGAGGTTATTAAACGCGACGATTTCCAAATGCGCATCAGTGCAACCGGCAACTTAGAACCCCTCATTGATGTAGAAGTCAAATCCAACGTCGAAGGTGAGATCGTCGAACTTCTCGTTAAGAACAGCGATAGGGTTGAAAAAGATCAAGTACTGATGCGACTTGATCCCGAACTCTATCAAGAAGGTGTTTCACAGGCAAGAGCGGATGTCCGGGCTGCCCAGGCACAACTCACGCAAGCACAACTAAACATTGAGCTTAAAAATGAACGGCTTGAAAGTCAACTGACGCAGGCGGACGCAGACTTGAAAATTGCACAAGCGAATCTTGAGACCGTCAAAGCCACGACCATAACACAAATCAGCCAAGCAGAGACAGACATTCAGACGACGCAGAACTCGCTCGACCAAGACAAGATAGCCTTAGAGCAAGCCAAAATCGCGCTCGAACAGGCAAAAATTACATTGGCAGAGCAAGAAACCTCCATGAAATCTGCCAAGATTTCCTTGGATAACGCCAAGTCGGAACTCGATCGGAACACAGAACTTTTTGAAAAAGGGTTAGTCTCCAAAAAAGCTTTGGAAGATGCACAGGCACAACACGCGAATGCAGATGCGCAGTATGAGACTTCCCAGAAGCGGGTTGAGTCGCAGAAGCAGACCATCGTTTCCCAAGAGCGGACTATTAATGTACGCCTAAGTTCCATAGCGAACCGTGAAGCGACGCTTGAAAACCAGAAGTTGAACCTCGAAAACCTCAAAAAAATGCGCAAAAAAAGCGAGGAAGAGGCGCAACTCCGCGTCGATAATTCCGAAACCCAACTTCAGGAACTGATGCTCACTTACGATAATGAAAAATCCTTGACTGAGCAATCCAAAGTCAGTGCCGAAGCGAATAAACTTCGCCGGGAAAGTAGCCTGAAGAACGAAGCAGAACGGCTTGAATGGACTACGATTCGGGCACCGATGGCGGGCATCGTTACGCTCCTTGAACTCGAAGAGGGAGAAATCGTGACCTCCGGTCGCTCTGCCTTCTCGCAAAGTCCACCGCTTATGACAATCGTTGATCCCTCCAAAATGGTAGTCAAGACCTTTATCAATGAGGTTGATATGGAACGGCTACGCTTGGATCAGAGAGCAGAAATCGTCGTCGATGCCTTCCAAAACAAAACCTATGAAGGTCGAGTCTACGAGATTTCACCCAGCGGACAGGAACAGGACAATATCATCTCTTTTGAGGTGATGGTGGAAGTGGTAGGGTCTCCTGAAGAACTCCGCCCGGGTATGAGTGCGGACGTTGACATCATCACCTATGAAGAAAAAAGCGTCCTGATAGCACCCATTGACGCGGTTATCAACGAAAAGGGCGCGATTGTCAACGCACAGGTCGGTAATACATCCCCATTCAAACCGAATCGACCCATCACGATGCAAACAGTCAGCGAGAAGACCTTTAATGGTACGATTGAGAGTGCCGGAAACGGTACCGTCACCTTCCGTTTGGATGGTTCACAGCGCGGTATTATGCCGGGTCCTGCGACTATATCGCTGCTTATCAACGGGCAAAAGAAAGCGGATGGTGTGAGTGCACAAGTGAACCTCTTAAAAGGGAAGTCCGTTATGTTAGACGATGGCAGTGGCAGTGGCAAAAGAACGCCTATTGAAACTGGTATGCAAAACGCGACGGAGGTCGTTATCAAAAGCGGTGTAACCGACGGCGATCGTGTTATTCTACAACAACGGAAACCGCCGCAAGGTGGTGGATTCGGTAGATAAAAAAAAGCATCCATTGCCTCGATCTCCGGATCGAGGCAATATTATTTAAGACACCTGAATCACCTGACCATCGTAAGCAAGGTAGGCATTGTCGGGAAGTTCGATCTCCATCTCTTCACACTGCTCCGGGAAATACCGGTGATCCAGCCGATGCATGATATGGGTAAAATAGGTTTCCTTCGTTTTCAGTGCTTCGCTAATTTCTAACGCCTCGCCGACCGAGAGATGCGTCGGATGCCTCGGATTGAAGCTAAGCGCATCAATTACTAACACCTCAATTCCGTTTAGCAGATCCTGTGAGGCTTGCGGCAGCCTTTTGACATCTGGTAAATACCCAAAATTATCGATGCGGTATCCGTAGGTAGGAACGTTTCCGTGTTCGACTGGAATCGACAGAATCTCGAACCCGTGCAACGCCAATTTCTCCTTTTCTTCAACCACGTTGGGCAGTAAATGCCCGACCCCACCGCCTTGGAACGTCTCCTTCGTGAACATATAATCGAAGTTGCGTTGTAAGATGCCCATTGTTTGTTCGGGACCGTAGACAGGCATATCCATCTGCTGTTTCCGGCACGGCATCACAATATCGTTCGTTCCGCTAACGTGATCGGCGTGGGAG
>VXZL01000133.1 GCA_009845505.1 Candidatus Poribacteria bacterium
TGAATTGACGGTTGTTAACGACAAATCGGTTGTTCTCAAAGAAAGATTGGGGATTCTTGAAACAAATGCACTTTTCGGTTTGGTGCTTGTCGTTTTGATGCTCCTCCTTTTTATCGGATGGCGGAATGCGCTGTTTGCGGCACTGGGTATACCCGTTGCGTTCATGGCGACGTTTTGGTTTATGTCTGTAGGCGGCTATACACTCAGTGGTGTTTCCTTGTTTGGACTTATTTTAGTGGTAGGAATTGTTGTAGATGATGCTATTGTCGTCATAGAAAACATCTACCGATATATTGAAGCAGGGGAACCTCCGAGAGTTGCTGCGGTTCGCGGCGCAGAAGAAGTCGGCTGGCCCGTTATGGCGGCGAGTTTGACGACAATCTGCGCGTTTGGTCCATTGATGTTTATGTCCGGTGTTACTGGACAGTTTATGCGAATCGTGCCGATTATGGCGATTTTGGTGCTGATAGCTTCTCTTTTTGAAGTCTTCGTCATTTTACCAGCTCACGTCTCCGAATGGGGAAAAGCCAAAATCCGAACAGGATACAGGGGTTCTGCCAGGCTCCAACGCCAGTCTCACGGTGCCTTTACGCTAAGTACTCGCCTCATCGGTTTTTTTGCTTGGTTTGCCACATTTTTTGACTTTATTCGGAATCGATATGTTAGGATATTGAAAATAACCATCCGACACCGATATTTCTTTGTGGGGAGTGTCCTCTTCATCGGATTGGTTGCATGCGTCGGGGCATTTTTGGTACTTGACAGGGAGCTCTTCCCCGGTGAAGACTTTCCACAATTTTATGTTAAAGCCGAGATGCCGCCATCCTACGGAATTCAGGAAACAACGGAAGTGATTGCCCAAATTGAAGAGATGGCTAAAGAACTTCCTGCGACTGAAGTCGCTGCGGTCGTCAGCAATGTCGGTTTACACACATTTATGTCGGGTTTGGTAAGAAGAAGTGTTACCTACGGTTCAAATCTCGGAGAGGTAATCATCGAGCTCACACCTAAAAAAGAACGCACGCGAGGTGTAGATGAGATCATCGCGGAGCTACGGACAAAAACCACCACAATTAGTGGAATAGAGCGGCTGAATTTCGTTACACAGGAAGAGGGACCCCCACAAGGCGCGGACGTAAGAGTCAGGGTAAAAGGACCGAGATTTGAGAATCTGACTGAACTCGCTGACGTTCTTAAGACAGTCCTAACTCGGATAGAAGGTGTTTACGACATCCAAGATGACTTCAGCACCGGAAAGGCTGAATTGCGCATCTACTTGAATCAGGAGAAAGCATATCAATATGGATTAAGTACATTTCAGGTTGCCCAAACGGTTCGGACTGCTCTTGCGGGTGCTAAAGCCACAACCTATCGTGAAGCGGACGAAGCAGTTGATGTCATCGTCAAATATAAGGAAGATACTCTTAAAAACCTTGCCGAACTTAACAATTTATTGATTGCAATCCCGACAGGTGCGATTGTTCCACTTAAAGACGTTGCGACCATCAGGGAGGAGAAGGGTTATGCAGATATCCATCGATTCGACGGGGAACGATCAATCTCGGTTTATGCCTCAGTAGATAGAGCAAAAACAACGCCAGTGAGGGTAAATCAGGCGTTAATTCGTACGTTCGCTAACGTAGAATCTCTGTATCCGGGATACCAACTCGATTTTCGAGGGGTTTTTGATGAGATTACAGAATCCTTCTCCGAGTTGTGGAAATTGTTTATTGTTGGATTGTTGTTAATTTATATGGTATTAGGTGCGCAATTCAAATCGTTTAGTCAACCAATTATTATCCTCTTGGCTGTGCCATTCGGAATGATTGGAGCGATGATAGGAACCCTACTTTCTAATGCGACACTTAGCATCGTCGCTATGTTTGGTATTGTAGCACTTTCTGGGATTGTCGTGAACGATTCGATTGTGCTGATTGATTTCATTAACAAGCATCGGGAACGTGGTCACAATAAATGGTATGCGATTCTAAAAGGAAGTAGCATCCGACTGCGTCCGATTATACTCACTTCATTGACGACAATTATTGGTCTTATTCCAATGGCAATCGGTTTAGGGGGCAAATCGCCAATCTGGATGCCGATGGCGTATACGATCATTTTCGGACTCGCGTTTGCAACCTTGATGACGTTATTCGTAATGCCAGCGTTGTATGCCATCACAACAGATTTGCGAGCGTTCTTCTTGAGAAATCCAGAGGAACGCTTCCGTCCTGTTTCCGATGAAGAGCTGCTGGGTGCCGCAACCCCGGCTGATGATTAACCAGAGGTATAGGGCATATCTCCAAATTCTGCCCTGTTTCGCTTTCACATATTATAGAAGGATGAGAACTTAATATGAAAATTACCTTTATTGGTGTTGGCGGCATCACCAGAAGTTACCGCCAAAGCCTCAAACAACTCGAACGTCCCATTGCAGCAGTCTGCGATATAAATGCTGAACGTGCCACAGCCATCGCTGCTGAAGAAAATGCAACACCGTACACTGACCACGGTGAGATGCTACAAAAAGAGAAACCCGATGTTGTATTTATCTGTATTCCACCGGGTGCGCATACGACACAGGTTGCCGATGCAGCAGCATCCGACGCAGCACTCTTCGTCGCCAAACCTGTTGCACAAGACTTGGAAACCGCACAACGCACTCGCGACGCAATTGATACGGCTGGTGTCCTCAGTCAAGTCGGCTATATGGCGCGATACAGCGACATTACAGCAAGAGCGAAGGAGTTAGTCGGAGATCAGAAACTTGCTATGGGGATTGGACGGTTTCTCACGCGGATGGGTGCTAATCATCCATGGTGGGGGAAATACGACGTGTCCCGCGGACAAATGGTGGAACAGACGACTCACGTCTTTGACCTCATCCGTTATTTTCTCGGTGATGTGACGAGTGTTCAGGCTTACGGTATCAAAGGCGTTTCCGAAGGTATCGCAGACTTCGAGGAGTGTACCGTTTGCAACATGCAGTTTCAGAGCGGAGCAGTAGGGAGTATCACCAGTACGTGTGTTGCCCGTGCACACGACAACTTCGCAACCGAATTGGTAGGTGATGCCATCTATCTCAAACTCACACACGATCTCGGATTACGGGGTCAGATTGGTGATGAAACGATTAACTACACCGGCACTGAGGCGGGGTACTTCCGACAGGTTGAACAGTTCATCAATGCGGTTGAAGCGAACGATCAAGAATTGGTGCTTTCGTCCTACGCCGATGCTGTCAAATCGCTCGCTGTTACACTTGCAGCGAATCGTTCATTGGAGACGGGACAGGTTGAACAAGTGGTGGAGTAAACAAAAAGGTTGAAGAAAGCGCGCCTATCCTATTACAAGGCGCGCCATCATATACACCTTAGAAAAACGTCAAATACGGCTTATCATTTATCTCTCGCCATAGCAGCACTGCGAGTTCACGCGCGTGGTAATCGCCCCACATCGAAGCCTCTCCACACGGAATCTTCCGACCTTCCGGCACATAGTCCCAGCCGTTCGGACGGTGGTACACCGAATGTAACAACAATCCCTGATGTGTATCAGATTCAGACAGATATGGTTCAGCGAAGAGCGTTTGGGCGACCGTTAGACCGGCTTGATAGTAGGCGTTTCCTGCGTCTGGTTCACCGTGTTTTTTGAGGTAATTGCCGAGTCGGATTAACCCTTGTGCCGCGATGGCTGCGGCGGAACTATCCACGGGTTCAAGATCATTGTACGGATTCGCAGGCACAGCCAAATAATCACCAAGTCCCGATAAACCCGGGGCACCCGTATCCCAATACGGAATCCCATCTTGAGCAGTGTTTTCAATATAGAAATCTGCAGTGGCTTCTGCAGCCTTGCGCATGTGTGCTGTTGCCAGCGCGTATCCCTCGTAGGGTTCGAGTTCGTCTTCAGAGAGTGTGTCAAAGAATTCGAGTTGCTCAGCATAACCTGTAATAATCCATGCCAACCCGCGTGTCCATGTCGTAAAGGGTGAATATCCCTGCTGCGTACTCGGACAGCGATAGTTTCCGTCGTTGGTGTTGAAGATAGATTCATGCACAACCCGTCCACGTAAATCAAACGCATCACGTCCTTCGCCATAGTAGACATTATAGGCTGCCGTTGTCTGGGAGTGCTGGAGGAGACGTTCCATCAGGCTAATAGCGACATCGCCTTCACCCATGAGTACCGCGCCAAGCGTATGTCCGAGTGCTAAAGCACGCAGGGAACGGATTGTGTCCGAAAAGAGCGAATGCGGTCCGTTGAAAGAAGCGATATACCCGCTCCCATCTTTTATCTGGGTCCAGCGACTCGCTTGCACAGCGGCGGAGGCTTTTAATGCCAGTTCGTAAAAATCCATCTCGCTATCGTTCCACGGAATCACACCCTCTCGCATCAGTCGGCGGAGGTTTCCGTAAGTAGAGACGTTGTTGAACCCATGGTCATGCACACCGATATGTGTGACGTGCGGTGCCATCTTTTCAATCGTATTCCGTCTGCCGATTTCAAGGAACTGCTCATCACCGGTGGCATCGAATTGGAGGATAGCGGAACCGAATTGGAAACCCTGTGTCCACTCCGTCCAACCGCGTGTTGTATAGATGCCAGCAACGGTGAAGACCGGTGTGCCTTTTTCAGAGGGCCACGTGTCCTCAATGGCTAAAATCTTTTGACCTGAGCATTCAAAAAGTCTCTCAATTTGAGGTTTCAGGTCGGTGATGTGCAATGAATCATTTATCTGCATTTTACTGTAGTTGCTCCTCTGTATACTAAAACTGGGTTACGGTGCGCCTTCAGGATCAGTATCTTTATACCGTTCACATATCACTTCGATGAGGTTGGTTGTCGATTTGCCCGGAACGTTCAAGCCGACGATCACTTTACCACCGTTTGCTTCAACGACATCTTTTTCTATGAGTTCCTCCAGTTTATAGTCGCCGCCTTTAACGTGGATATCCGGCTTAAGTTCGGAAAGCAAATCAATGGGTGTTAATTCTGGAAAGATAACGACGTAACTGACGCACTCCAATCCGGCGAGCATCTCTGCGCGTTCCGCTTCAGGAACCAGGGGCCGATTTTCACCTTTGAGCTGCCGCACCGAGGTATCACTATTAACTGCCACGACGAGTAGATCGCCGAGTTGACGTGCTGCTTGTAGGTACCGGAGATGTCCTAAGTGCAGAACATCAAAACAACCGTTAGTCGTAACAACGACAGCCCCATCTGTTTTCGCTTCTTGAAGAATAGATTCAAGTTGACTGCGATCGTGGATCTTTTGGC
>VXZL01000377.1 GCA_009845505.1 Candidatus Poribacteria bacterium
TCAATGAAACATGTAGCAACTTTAGGGACGTTGATAGATGATAAGTTTCTTGTGAATAAGATTGGACGGTCCCTGGCTGAAGCGTCTTTCACATTTGCCAAGACGAAGAACTTTGAGAAAATCTCGATTCAGGTGTTAGCAGATAATACGCGGGCACTCCGATTTTATGGCAATCTCGGTTTTGAGAAAATTGGTGTCGCCAAAAAACATGTAAAATTTGAGGATAGATTCTGTGATGTGTTCTATTTGGAAAAATTCCTGACAGATGACTCCTAAACGTGGTGTGACCCTCCGTGCGGTGCTGAACTGATTTTGTAGCATAATCTGTTAGATTGTGGCTACTATGGCACAGACTAATAGTCTACGCTACGAAATACCTGCAAATAATACCCCTCAACTCATAATTCTGAATTTCTTCTTGACAAAAATAGAGGCTTGATTTATTATTTAGCAAAATAGGGTAGTTGTTATTAACTTCGCGGTTTGACCTTCTATACGAACGTGATAAAAAGGTAAACGTAAAGTCTATAAGTTGTGGCAATAATTAAATCCATGAGATACCCCTTTTTAGTGTTCTGGTCTGTGGTAGGATAGAAACACTACAAAGCAGTTCCCATGGATTTAGAAGCAACACTTCCAAGTGCTTATATCTGTTTAGATAGCACTTTGGACTATCGGAAATCGAACCCTGTAAATTCTCAAGGGATATTCCTGTTTTGCTTTCGTTTATTTTGACGGGTTTATTCGGAAAAAGTTCGTTTTTCTATTAAATTTTTGCTGAACCGATACGATTGATAGAAGGAGATTTAACGATGAAAACAGCGTTTATGTTCAGATTTCTGATGTTAGGCTTGATGCTAACAGGAGTCATCGCAACGAGTCATGCCCAGAGCGTTAGTACTGATGAACTCATCATCTACTACAGTTTCAATCAAGACACGCTCAGCGGCGATGATGTCGCAGATGTCTCTGGAAACGGAAACGATGGACTTATCAAGGGGGCTAACATCGAGCCCGTGGACGGCGTAGTCGCCGGAGGCTTGTCCTTTCCGGGTGCCGCGACAGATTATATTTCGGTACGGAACCATGAGTACGTTGATCCATTTCCGGCTCTAACCATCGCAGCCTGGGTAAAAGCACCCACAAGAGGCATGATTTCGTCTTGGGATCGGAGCGAATTCTTCCGTTTTGCTGTTGGTGATGACGTTGGTGGAAATGCCGCGACCACTTTTGTCGCTTTCGATCATTGTTGCCCAATACACGATTGGTATGGCGAGACAGATGTTGCGGATGACGAGTGGCATCACCTTGTCGCAGTCTTTGACGGCGTGGAGAAGCGGATATACGTTGACGGTGAGTTGGATGCGAGTACCGACGCAACGACCGAAGTTATCGGCGCGGGACAGTCCCGCTTCGGATTCATCGGAATTGGCTCAGAAGCGGGTACGTTTGATGCAGCGACCGGACCGAATTGGGCGTTTAACGGCATCATGGACGAGTACCTTATGTTCCACCGCCCCCTTTCTGAAGCAGAAATTCAACACCTCGCGACTGGTCCCGAAGATCCGTTCGCAGACACTACTGCTGTTGATCCGAATGGCAAACTGAGTACAACTTGGGGTCATATTAAAGCCAATAGATAGGAATAGGAAACCAACGGGCTGTGACATAACACTGCCCATTTTTTACAGATGGAGGTTGTCAATGAAAATCGTTCTTGTGTTAGGATTTTTGACCTTAGCGTTGATTTTAGTGAGTCCGACGTTGACAGTCAATGCCCAAGGGGTCAGTGAGGAAGATCTCATCATCTACTACAGTTTCAACAAAGATACCATCAAAGGTGATGATGTGCTTGATGTATCCGGGAACGGAAATGACGGACTCATCAAGGGGAACAACATCGATATAGTGCCAGGCAAGGTCGCCGAAGGTCTGGAGTTTCCGGGTGTCGCAACGGATTATATCTCTGTACGGGATCACATGTACAAGGACCCGTTTCCAGAACTGACTATTGCAGCATGGGTGAATGCCCCTGGAAGAGGCATGATTGCGTCTTGGGATCGGAGTGAATTCTTCCGATTCGCGGTGGGGGATGATGTCGGTGCGAATATCGGAACGACCTTCCTTGCCTTCGATCATTGTTGCCCGATACACGATTGGTTTGGCGAAACAGAGGTTGCGGACGAGGAGTGGCATCACGTTGTCGCATGGTTTGATGGAGATGAGAAACGCACCTATATTGATGGTGAGTTAGATGGTAGTGTAGCCGCTACGACCAAGGTTATCGGCGCAGGACTCCCGCGCTTCGGGTTCATCGGAATCGGTTCGGAAGCCGCAGCGTTCGATGCAGCGACGGGACCGACATGGGCATTTAACGGTATCATGGACGAGTACCTCATGTTCCATCGGGCACTCACTGAGAAAGAAATTGAACATCTTGCTAAGGGAACCGAGAATCCCTTTGAGATTGACCCGAGGGAAAAACTGACCACCACTTGGGGGGATCTAAAGGACATTCGATAAAAAATCAATGGGCGGTGATACAACACCGCCCATTTTTTTGCATTCTGTGAATATCAACTTTATGCCTCAGATGCCGCCACGACCTCTTGAATTCCGGGCCACTCTCTCCAAATATCAGTGTAAGCATCGTAACCGTTTTGCTCACAATCAACGTGGCGCAAACGGAAAATGGCTGCATAGCGAATATTCGCTGCGGCGTTGGGTGCTGCGGAATGAACAATCTGATGATGCGTTAGGACAACATCTCCCGCCTTACCGACGATCTGCTTGGGTCCTTCAGGAAGTTCCGGTCTTGGCATCCCGTTCGCTAAGATTTCATGCCCTTCCTTTTTGAAATAGTCAGCAAAAAAACTGTGCGATTTCGGCCAGACGGTGAAGTTTCCGCTATACGGTTCTGGCACATCCGCAAGGTAGATAACAGCAAGCGCCGTAAACCCGCGTCGATAGACCCCTTTCGCCATCCCATTTGTCCCGCTTCCGAGTCCATCAAGATGTCCGCCCGGTTCGTTCGGGTCTGTGTGTAAGGGTCCAGGAAATCGGAGTGCTATCTGTGCAGATTTCGGGATCTGGACGTTCCCTTCACCCATCAACGATTCGGCAATTTGGCGAACCGGCGTTCTACCAAAGAGATCCACAAGTTCCGGGGCTTCCCGAATCTCGTTGCAGTAGGATTGCGCTCGGAACCGCTCCAAGTCGCCTTGGTGCATGCCAACCGAACCGATGGAGTGGTTGATTGCCTGCCGTGCTGCGTCCACCATCAGTTGCGGCACAACACCTGGGATAGAAATATAACCGTTCTCATGGAAATCTAACTTCTGCTTGCGCGTTAGCATATCTTTATTGCCTCCCTGATTTTCTGTAGCGGAGTTCTATCGGTGTAGATACGAAAATCTGCCCTAAAAGATGTTACATTTTAGACACGAACGGATGTAAAAAGTTTAACGGAATTGGTCTTAGTGGGTCAGAGCATAAATGACCGCATTGATACCCATTTTGAGTGCCATATCCGAGTATTCGCGCGGATAGAAAGCCTCAGCGGCATGTTCCCATGCGTCTCCGAGATCGGTATTGAAGTTAATCATCATCATGAGGCGACCTCTGTCGTCATAGACCCCACGACAATATGCAGGATAGCCGTCAAATCGCTCATAGGTGCGTCCACTGAAAAATGAACGGAGTCCCGGTATCTGGATGAGTTCATCAATTTTAAAGAAGCATCGGAAAATAGGGTGCGATATAGGAATGTCCACGGGTTCTCGTTTCGGGAAGATCTTTTTAAATTCGGTGTAAAACCGCCGCCACTCTCGCTGTCCATGGAAATCATCAATAAAGATAAATCCACCGCGTAAGAGATATTCGCGCAGGTTTGCCGCCTCGTTCTGGCTGAGCCTCAGACTTCCGACCTCCAGCATATAAGCAAACGGATAATCAAACAGTTCTACTGCGCCCACGTCGATAATCTTCTCACGCGGCGCAGCATTAATATTTGTCTGTTTACGGAGTTGCCAGATGAAATTCCGGTCGGAGGCGGGCCAATCGACGCGCCAACTGCTCCGCCAGGTCAGCTGTCCCCCATATCTTAATCGGACGAAGGTGAAGAGGTCGCTATCTCCATCTGAATTCAATAATTGAATGGGCGCGAATATCAGAACGCAGATAACTAATAACAGGAGAGTTCGCATATTTTTTAGGAAGATGCAATTAAGGATTCTGACTTTTGGAGAATTGGTTGAATCAGTCTACGCTTTACTGACTGACAACGGCTAAAAACTATGATACCAAGCCGTCGTAACTTGAATACCTTTGCCAGACTCAAGGGCTTTGGCGACGTTAAATCGGAGAATAAAATCGTTTGCATTTGAACTCAAACCGTTAATGTTAACAACAGTAACAGAATTCGCCCTGGCAAACTGTAAACCTATGCCGATACTCCCTTTCGGATCAAAGGTATACGCACTATCGGATACATCCCAGACCTGCCCTTCGTCAAGGAAGACAATGGCAAACAGATCTTTGGCAATGTTCCATCTGAATAGGTTAGACAAACGATAGTGATATTCAACGTTCAGCAGAAAGCCTCGGTCTCCCGTAAATGGGTATGGAGAAGCCGTATGTCCGCTTTCATAAGTTATTATACCATCAGACGCATTTTCTTGTCTATACCAAGGATACCCTCTGAGTCCGCCCATCCCACCAATCACAAATTGGCGTTGGATTGGAAGGGACGCATTGGAAAATCCGAATAGCAACCGAGTACGGATTTGGTTATATCCAAGCGGGAAGGCATACCGAAAGTGTAATTGCATACGTGTGAAATCAAAATCAGAACCGACAGCGGAATTGCTGTGTTCAACGAACAGCGTATTGTGCCAACCGAGCGTATTTTTTCGATTATGAAAATCGTATTGGAAGGTGACCCCCCGCATACGTCCGGGGGTTATGGGTGGGTTTTCTCTGATGCTGAGGCTTGATGTTAAATTAGCAATAAACCAATCCGTGCTTTTCTGTAGACTGGCGTGCGATTCCGTAACCCCTGCCAGTCTGAACCAGTGGTTCGGCATAATCGGTGCCCACTGCAACGCGATTTCAGTACCTTGTCGTAGATAGTAATTCTGAAAGTCAGGGACACCAATAACGCGTTGCAAAATACTGTATCCGTTGTTGTAATCAAGAAAATGCTCAGGCGCAACGACATCTGTCAATCGGTGAATTTGTGCCGTAAGTCCGAGGTTCCAGACGTACGGTGTTCCCCATTTC
>VXZL01000110.1 GCA_009845505.1 Candidatus Poribacteria bacterium
GAACTCATCCGCCTCCCAGAATACGTTGACCTCATCATTCCACGCGGTAGCAACAAGTTCGTCCAATTTTTGATGAAGGAGTCGGATGTTCCTGTACTGGGACATGCTGACGGTATCTGCCACATCTACGTTGACGCAGCTGCTGACCTCGAAATGGCGAACAAAATCTGTATGAACGCCAAGGTCGGATATAAAGTCGCTGTCTGCAACGCCGTGGAAACACTCCTTGTCCATACCGAAACTGCTGAAAAGTTCCTTCCCAGTTTCTGTGCAGCATTGCAGGAGGCGGATGTTGAAATCCGCGGATGCGAACGCACACAGCACCTCTATCCCGCAGCAAAACCTGCTACCGAAGAAGATTGGCGGACGGAGTACCTCGATTACATCCTATCCGTCAGAATCGTAGACGACATAGACACAGCGATTGATCACATTGAGGCCTACGGTTCACACCATTCTGATGCGATCATCACCGAAAGTTACGGCGCAGCACAACGCTTCCTCAAAGAGGTAGATTCTGCTGCCGTCTACGTCAACGCCAGCACTGTCTTCACTGACGGCTATGAATTTGGGTTGGGTGCAGAAGTCGGCATCAGCACGCAGAAGCTCCATTCCCGCGGTCCGATGGGACTTGAGGGGTTGACGACTTATAAGTACATCGTATACGGAGACGGTCAGGTGCGTGAGTAGACTTGCGGTATCTCCAAAAGTAGGTGCGGTTTCCAACCGCACCGATGTACAACACCTTTCTCCCGCTGGCGAGGTTTCCTAACCTCGCCTTCGTCCCATCGTGTATAGGTAACTCTAAAACCTACCATAAATGTCCTGCCGTAATTCAAAATTTGCTTGACTTTTTTGCACGTTGTGCTACAATGCTACGGCATATCACATGACAGGCAATAGCACCTGTTGTGCAACGACTCTACTTTAATTTTTTAAGACAAGGAGAAAATAAAATGGCAGGAATGATTCCAACAATTAGTTCCGGGGTTGCAGGACCGCTCGGCGTGTTACACCTCCCCCGATTCTGGTCGAAAGTGCTGATGGATGCCAAGGGTGTACTCCATGAAGATTATCCGGCATGCGGAGCAGGTTTTGATCAGATGGTATTGGATGGACTTGGACTCGACAAGGATACTACGCTGGCATATATCGCTGACAATTCACCCACCTATCCACAGTTTGAAGCGTGGGTTTCGGAAAATGGAAGTTTTGACCAAGCAGCCGTCGATGAACTGAACGCTGCGATTTCGGGCTATAATCACGATGACGATACCCGCGGGGGCATCCTCGGTGCAAGTGGTATTAATGACGACGGCTCTATCTTAGACGCTGTCAATCTCAACAACCTTGACGACTGGTATGAATTGCACGCCAGTTTATAGATTAGATATTTGGCTATTGGCTGTCGGCTATCGGCGTTTTGGCTTTCAGTAAAGAGGTTTTTGATGAAATCAGACCCCTCTTTACTGACTGCTGAAAGGCGGGGAAGCCCACACGGCATTCATACCGTTGATTTGCCGACAGCCGACCGCTATTTAACAACAGTCCGAGCAGCAATCTCCGCAGTTGTCTGCTTCTGTCCTCAATTCGATTGCCTTACCTGTTTCAGAAGATTCAAGACCCGCAAGCAGAATCTCAGTAACATGCCGCGCCGTATATGCATTTGAAAGCGGCGGTTGTGTCCCCGCACGAATATGCTCCGCGAAGTGTTCGTGCATGCCACTCGGTGCGACATCTGAACAGTCGATCGCTTTAACATCGACCGGTGCGTGTTCGCGCGTATAAGAGGTCGGTGTCCACTGACTCAGCGTTGCGCCATCTTTACCCGGCATCGTGAACTTGCCCGCTGTGCCGTGTACGCTCGCCTCTCCCGTTCGCGCCGGATCGCACCAACTCGTCTCCGCAGTGACAATACCACCCGACTGCATCTCAAGCACCAACGTGGCGACATCCTCCAATTCCGTCGGTTTGTCGAAGGTTGAAACGAAACCCGTCACGCGTTTAAATGTACCGAGCATGGCAACGAGACCCGAGACGGCATAGACTCCCATATCGAAAAGCGCGCCGACGCTCGCTTGTTTGGCATCGAAAAACCACAGATCGTCCCCGGTTTCACCGAAAATATCACGGATTTCCGCATAGTAAATTTCGGGGCCGCCGTGGCTGCTCCGCATCCTCGCGCCAGAGACGCGTCCGATTGCCGCCTCCGCAATCAATTGGCGAATCTTGTAGATCGCGGCGTTGAAGTGTGGGAGACACATCACTGTTTTACCACTCGCTTCTGTTGCGGCGACAAATTCGTTCGCCTCGTCCATATCGCCACAGAGCGGTTTCTGCATCAACACATGTTTGCTTGCTTCGAGTGCTTTCACACCCCATGAGACATGTAATGGATGCGGGGTGCCGACAAGGATAGCGTCCAGCGAGTCATCAGCAATGATTGCGTCGTAGTCTTGCGTCCAATGCGGTATGTCAAATTCTTGGCACTGGTGTTTGAGGCGGTGTTCACGTCTTCCACTAATGACGGTGACTTCAAAGTCGCTGCTCTCTGCGAGATCAGGTAGGTGCATCCGGCAGACGATACCACCAGCACCGATAACGCCAAGTTTTAGTTTGTCCATAACATTCCTTACTAAAGTATATCTGTTATCAAAACGGATTAAAGGGGTTTCAGTACGACATTTCGATAGGCGACGGGTCCATGGTCACCCTGCAACAGCAGTGGACCGGTAGTGGCTTCCTCTTCCACCATCGCGCCACGTGTGACACCCACAACTTCGACATCTTCATGAACGATCTGTCCGTTCCATACGACTTTAACGAAGGTCGCGTTGGAAATCTTATTGCCATCGGTATCAAATTTGGGTGCGCGGAAGGTGATGTCGTAGGTCTGCCACTCCCCTGGTGGTTTACTGGCGTTAACGCGCGGTGGAACACCGTCTACCGGTTGATTGTTGATCCAGCGACAATACACACCGCCACAGGAACCGTAGCGAAGTTCCGTTTCACCCCAGCTGTCCAATATCTGGATTTCATATCTACCCATGAGGTAGACCCCAGAATTAGAGCCTTGTGGGATCATGAACTCGACATGCAGCTCGCAATCGCCGTGTTCTACCTCAGTGTAGATGTCGGCGGTTCGTCCAGTGGCACCGTTGTAAAAAATACCTTCACCGGTCGTTGTTGTGAGAAGTTTCGAGTCGTCTGAATTAAGGGCAACGCTGCCAGCAGCATCCCACTCATGTTCAGGGGCACCGCCTCGTGCGAGCCAACCCTCCATGTTTTTACCGTTGAAAAGATTAATTCCGTTTTCGGATTGAGACATCAATAACCCTCCTATATTCGCTAAAAACTTTTGACATATTTCCGTGAATTGGGTATGATATTAATTATTACGAACTACACAATCAACACACGCTATGGTCCGAACGACGTAAAGCAAATTTCTATATAGCAAGTTTCGGAAACCTACAAGTTTCGCCGAAAGGACGAGGAAACTAAAACACATGAAACAATTTTTATTATTTTTAGGGCTATCCATTTTAATGGGAACGATTGCCCTTTTTACCCTTTACGGCTACGAAGAAATTTCGACGCTTCACGCAGCACCAGTAGAAGCCGCTACCCCTGAGGTGAAAACGCCTTTTGCCGAAGGATGTGAGAAGTGCCACGGGCAGGAACCCGCCTATCAAGAGTGGCAACAAGCCGGACATTTCCATGCCCTTGTCAATCTGATTGAAGGTCCGTATGAGTTGCAGACCTCCTGTCTGAGCTGCCATTCCTCTGGTTATGAGACCTTCAGTGATCGGGTTTATCCCGGACATACCTATAACATAGAGACAGCCGTGAATGCGGTTGCCTGTTCTTCATGCCATTCGCACACCAGCAGATCGGAACACTTGTTAGTAAAACCGGCGAAACACTTATGTGTCAGCTGCCACAAAATGGATTGTGGTTGTGCTGGAGCAGGCATTGTCCACCAATCTCAATCTGAGATGTTCCTTGGACGCGAAGGCGCAGGTGTCAAACGGATGCCGTCGCCGCATGTTCGTGCAATGAAGAAGCGGTGTGTCCACTGCCACATGGCAAAAGAGGACCCAGAAATCGTTGCGCAACACGGGGGTCATACGTTCGTTGCAGATTTTTCGACGTGTAGTACTTCCGGGTGCCACGATAGTGCTGATAATGACATGACAGTGAAACTGCCGCAATATCGTGCTGAGATAGAGGCGAAGATGCAAGCCGTTAAGGCGATGCTTGATGCCTCGCCTAACAGAACCTCACAAGCCTATCTTGATGCCAAGTTGAACTACGACATGGTTAAAGGCGATAGCGGGTATGGGCTCCACAATATGCCCTACGCGAATGCGCTACTGGATTATAGTCTTTCGCTCAAGAGCGAATTGTTAAACGATTAAGTCTGACTGCCGTTATCAAGCAATGCCCGCAGTGGCACATCTTGGTCTTGCGGTAGATAGTAGCTGAGCGGATCGCTGACGACACCGATAAGTTGTTTCTGGATCGGATTGCATTTCGCGACGAGTTCATCAGGCATCGTTATGTAATCCATCGGTTTCACCCAGCGATAGGCGTAACCCATAAAAATGGTTTTCCGTGGCAGACCAGACCAATTGTGTCCGATGCCGTGCCAGGTCCGCTGTTCAAAAAGGAACGCGTCTCCGGCGTTGATGTTCATAGAAATAGCACCGCGTGCCCAACCCGTTTCTGGGTCGGCTGCCGGTCTACCTGTGAGTCGGTTGCTCCCGGGAACGACCACCGTCGCACCAGAAGCCGGGTCAGATTGATCGCTGATCGCGTAAGCAATCTTGAGCATGATACGCGGGTGAGGTTCCTGCATCTCACGGTACGATGTGCCACCGTCACGGTGCAAACCAATACGGTTTTTTACGTCGTCCGGCGGCTCTTCTTTAGAGGGCAGCACAATCAGATGCGACGTAATCATCTGGACGTTCCAATTAAGGACATCGTAAGCCAGTGGAACCGTTTTTTGCCAGTCAAGAAGTTGTAAGAACGCTTCGTGGTGGACGATGCAGTTACGAAGGTTCAACTTTCCGCCTGCTTCAAGACGACCGGCGGCTTCCTCTTTAGCATACACTTCATCAACGGCAGCATCAATTTCTGCGACGACATCGGGAGGTAGCGCGTTTTTTATCAGCAGATACCCGTTATTTTCAACGAATTCTTTATCTTCTGGTGTAAAAACACCTGCTTGGGCAGCATCAATTGTAGTATCAATACGGTTTATCATTGTATT
>VXZL01000304.1 GCA_009845505.1 Candidatus Poribacteria bacterium
ATCCAGATGCGTACCTTCCATACCACGTGGTTCGCCTTTTTCTTAGCTTTCTTCGGATGGTTCGGTATTGCCCCGCTTATGGCGATTATCCGTGAAGACCTGATGCTAACAAAAGCAGAGGTGGGTAATACCATTATCGCTTCCGTCGCAATCACAGTGTTGGTACGGGTCTTAATCGGACCGCTTTGCGACAAGATCGGGCCTCGAAAGGCGTATACGTGGCTCCTGATTCTCGGTTCACTCCCAGTAATGGGTATCGGACTCGCTCAGAATTACGAGACGTTTCTGCTCTTTCGACTCGCAATCGGTGCTATCGGTGCCTCGTTCGTTATCACACAGTATCACACCTCGGTGATGTTTGCCCCGAATTGTGTCGGCACAGCGAATGCGACAACAGCCGGATGGGGGAATCTCGGTGGCGGTGTCACGCAGATGGTCATGCCGCTCATCTTTACGGCTATTCTCAGTTTCGGTGTAGACAAATTTCTCGGCTGGCGGTTGGCAATGATTATTCCCGGTGTCGCGCTATTTATCACTGGATTCGCCTATTACTTCTTTACCAAAGATGCACCAGACGGCAACTATAAAGATCTCCGTGAACGCGGCGAACTTGAACCCGCGAAAGGCAAAGGCATGGAGTCCTTCATGTCGGCGATTAAAGACTATCGCGTCTGGGCACTCTTTGTTATCTATGCTGTCTGTTTCGGTGTGGAACTCACTATTAACAATATCGCCGCGCTCTACTATCACGACCAGTTCCAGTTAGATGTCAAGACCGCTGGACTCATCGCTGGACTGTTCGGTTTGATGAATATTTTCGCACGGACGGTTGGCGGCGTTTTCTCCGACTTCTTCGCGAAGAGGAGGGGACTTCGCGGACGTGTTATGTTTCTCTTCTTTGTTCTCTTAGGTGAAGGGGTCATGCTGATAGTTTTCTCACAGATGGCGGTGCTTGTGCTTGCTGTTGGCGCGATGATAGTCTTTAGTCTCTTTGTACAAATGTCCGAAGGCGCGACCTATGGAATCGTCCCTTTTATTAATAGAAAGGCATTAGGGGCTGTTGCGGGTATCGTTGGCGCGGGTGGAAATGCTGGTGCCGTTGCTGCGGGTTTCCTATTCCGTGCTGAGAGTATCACGATGCCGCAAGGCTTGTTGTATCTTGGTGCAATGGTTACAATCGCCTCGTTTGCTACAGTGTTAGTGAGATTCTCACCCGCAGTCCAAGCCGCAGAGAAGCGAGCATTCGATGCCGCACTCGCAGAAAGGCAGCGTCTGAAAGTGGAAGTAGGGGCTTTGTCCTAACTCTGATAGGCCTTACGCACAACATGGATACTCAAGGCTGGAAGGCTGGAAGGGGTCTACTTCCAATCTTCCCTTCTATCCACAGTCAGATGGAAGGAAGATAGGGAAAGTATTGAAGCTTTCTCACCGCATTTTTCGCGCTTCCAATCTTCCAATCGCATCAACAAAAGACGAAATTCTGCGTAAGTCCTATCTAATTTGATAATGGAGAAACCAGTGGAGAACTCAACAGGAAAAGCGGTCTGTCCTTATTGTGGTGTCGGTTGCGTCATCCGCGCAACCGTTTCTGATAACAAGATTACAAAAATTTCAGCGGACGGCGATGTCGCCCCAAATTACGGTATGCTCTGTCCAAAAGGTGCACATCTTAAACAGGTTTTTCAGAATCATGATGGAAGGCTCGCGTATCCAATGATTCGCAAACGGCGAGGCGAACCACCGCGCCAGGTCTCATGGGATGAAGCGATTACTTTCACGGCAAACCGGCTTCACGAAGTCCAACTGGAGCACGGCAAGGATTCCATCGCGCTTTACGGCTCTGGGCAGTTAGACACGGAAGCCTCCTACGTTTTCAACAAATTGTTCAAAGGCTTCCTCCGGACGAACAACGTAGATACAAACAGCCGGCTTTGCATGTCTTCAGCAGTCGTGGGTTACATGCAAGCGTTCGGTTCCGACGGACCGCCTACCTGCTATGACGATATTCAGCATGCGGATGTCTTCCTGATTATCGGCGCGAATATGGTGGTCAATCATCCCGTGCTTTTCCAGATGATTCGCAAACGGCGGGCACTTGAGCCAAGCGCACGGATTATCACCGTAGATCCACGCCGCACCAAGACAGCAGATTTTTCAGATATCCACGTCCCACTTGCCCCTGGAAGCGATGTCGCTTTCCTGCAACTCATTGCCAAACGGCTTCTTGCGATGGGACGGATCAATCGACGCTTTATCCGTCGGCGGACTGAAAACTACAGTGCTTATGAGAATCATTTAAAGAGCCTTGACGAAGACGCACTTCTTGCCGCCTGCGATATTCATCCTGCGCGTATTGACGAGATCGTTGAATACCTTTCTAAACCGAGTCGTCTGCTCAGTTTTTACTGTCAAGGCACCAACCAAAGCACAAGCGGCGTTGACAAAAACGTCGCGCTCATCAACTTGCATCTCCAGTTAGGTGAAGTTGGCGTAAGGGGTGCGGGTCCTTTTTCACTGACAGGACAACCGAATGCGATGGGCGGAAGAGAGGTCGGCTATCTGTCGCACCAGTTGCCCGGCTACCGGGTCGTCACCAACGATATGCACCGCGCCTATCTGGAAGGCGCATGGAGAGTCCCACCCGGAAGCATTGATCCGAATCCAGGGTTAACAGCCGTGCCGATGTTTGAAGCAGCAGCCGCAGGAAAAGTCCGCGCACTCTGGATCGCCTGCACGAATCCCGCAGTTAGTATGCCTGATACAAAGGTATCACAGGCAGGACTCCGACGCGCCGATCTGGTCATCGTCCAGGACTGCTACTACCCAACGGAAACAGCGGAATACGCCGATGTCCTGCTCCCCGCAGCCCAATGGGGTGAAAAGCAAGGCACAATGACAAACAGCGAACGGCTCGTCGTCCGAAGCGAACAGTTCCTCACGCCCCCGGGTGAAGCGATGCCGGATTGGTGGATATTCGCACAAGTCGCAAAAGCGATGGGATTCAAAGCAAATTTCGACTTCTATAACGCTGAAGAGGTATGGGATGAATATCGCCTCTTGACAGCAGGCACACCGTGCGATCAGTTCGGAATGACGAATGAACGCCTCGCAAAGACCTCGCTACGCTGGCCCTGTCCGCATCCACGGCATCCCGGCACGGCTCGCCGATACACACGTACAAAGTTTTTCACCGAGTCTGGAAGAGCACAATTCAAAACGCCTGTCTATCGGCCTCCCGATGAGGAAGTAACTGAGGACTTCCCACTTGGATTGACGACGGGACGTGTTGAGAGTCAGTGGCACACCCGCACCCGAACCGGCAAAGTGCCGCAGCTGGTGCGTAAAGAGCCGGAACCCTTTGTCGAAATCCATCCCGACGATGCTGCAGAGAACGATGTTCAAGATGGCGAGTGGGTCTATCTTGTTGGACGCCGCGGGAGATGTTATGCAAAGGCGCGGGTCACAGAAGCAATTCGGCGAGGATTGCTTTTTACGCCGTTTCATTGGGGAGACCTTTTCCACGCCGAGACCAATTCAAACTACGTGACGAATCCAGCGTTTGATCCGGTCTCCAAGCAACCGGAGTTGAAATTCTGTGCTGTACGGATTGAGGTTGACAATTCTTAGGCGTGCCGCACCCACATCTCACTCGGATGCAGTTTCACTGAGTAAATCTAAACCTTCTGTTCTACGGCACGCGAAGGACGTTCTGGCACCACAGGAATCACATAACTCCGAATCGTCAACCCATCTATCTTTTCAGTCTCTGTACGCGGTGACGGCACCTCGCGGTGATCAAACACAACGTAGTAACCCTCTGTTACACCTTCCGTTGATAGATACGCCGCCAGTTGCTGTTTGCCTTCAGTATAGAGCCGATCGCTTCTCCATATCTTCGTCTCAACGATATATTTTCTCTGGTTGTGAAGAATGATCAGATCCATCCGACCCCGTCCGGTTGGGACTTCCATATACATCGCTCCGTTCACACTCGCAACGAACTGGTCAAGGTAGGCAAAGAGAAGATGCTGCCCAATGAATTCTTGGGGCGTTTCGGGTACCTGTAGAATCCTAAATCCTGCGCGGGCAATAAAGTCTCGGAAGTTATCCATGAGCCGTTCCATCTGAATGTGTCCATCGGACGTGAGGTACTGAAATCCATCGGTGTCTTCGGGGAAGTAGTCGCGCTCCAACCCGTTGACTATCGGTTTGAATGCTTGGACAATGCGGTACAGGTAAATAGGATTGACAATTTCACACTTTCTGTCAGCCCCTTTCGTGATGACTCCATACGTTGCAAGTTCATTGATAATGTCATTATCAGGGTTAAATGACACGCTGTCCTCATAAGAGACGATTCGCATAAGTAGGGTTTGAAAGCGCGGGTCTTTGCGGATATTGGTCAGGAGATGTTCAATGTTGGTGTTCCGTTCGTCTAAAAATAATTCGTATCCTTCTGAAAAATGTGTCATTGTAAGTGTTTCAGTTTTCGGAATGTCCATCTCCTCTGTGAGTATCTGCGCGAATCGGTTGACGAGGAAGGGTTGCCCCCCGGTCTGTTTGTGAATGGATTCAATTACTTCCGGAGCAAAAGCCTGTCCGACCTCAGCGGTATATTGTCCAAACAGCTCTTGCACCTGTGTGAGTGTAAAATTGGGCAGAGCAAAATCGTCATGGATATTGAACGGAGAAACAGAGCGATCATAGTCAAGTTGTGCAATACTTTTGACACCCACAATGCCAAGACTATGCGGACATTGAAGCGTGGCGTGAGTGATGTAAGTATGTCGGAACGCGTGCAGAAAACCTTTCAGGGCAGATGTAGGGATGCCATCGAACTCGTCAATAATGAGGACAACTTTCTGATAGTTTTCCCCGTCCTTCAGGAAACGCTGAACCTGTTCAAAGAATTCCATCATTGACAAATGGTTGGTTATCTGGGCATTGTCGAGAAAATGCTTGAGTGTTTCGTTGAGTGCCTCTCCGCGTTCGTGGAAAACGCGTTCAATTTCCTTGCAAATCCGTTTGGTGAGAGACTCGTAAAATTCGGAACGGTCACAATCTACATATATTTCAAAATTCAGTTGAATAGGGAAATAGATTAGGTCTTCAGCGGTGAGTGCTGCAACGGCGCGCTGAAAGAAAGTCGTCTTGCCCGTCTGGCGCGGTGCGAAAATGACGATATAGCGGCCCTCTTTAACGCGCTTGATGAACTCGGTGAGTTCTGCAGTGCGAGGAACAACGTAATGCTGTTCAGGGTTCACGGGAC
>VXZL01000250.1 GCA_009845505.1 Candidatus Poribacteria bacterium
GTGATAGACCCCGTCCTAAAGGGCGAGGCTTCTGCAAAAGTTTTACAGAAGCATTCGTGCTATCAACGACCACTGCTTCCAGTCAAAGACTTACGTAGCCTACTGCAACAGACGCTATCCCGACTGCGACACAAACGTGTCCTTACGAAAAGTTTGATACACATTTTCAAATGGGATTCAGCATGACCTGTCTTTCCCTACTGTGTATGTCAAGCAGATTTTTTACAAGTATAGAGTTGTAAGGCTTTTACGTAGTTGTCTCACTTGTTTAGCGTATCTACCATAGCATCAACTACAACCTATGCCGATTACAATGCGTATTATAGCAGATTCAATCACTTGTTTCAAGAAAAACAACGTCTACATCTCCTACCTAAAGGACGGAGTTTTGACGCTGAAGATTATGATAATTTCAAGTGTATTTAGTCCCACCAGCGTTTCGATCCTGTGAAGGTAGCATCCGCTCCTATTGGAATAACCAGTGAACTATAGTCTACAACAGAGAAAAAAAGGCAATCAAATACAACAGCAAAAAGGGAAACGCCCACAAATCATGAAGTAAAACTCAGGGATAAAAGTGAAACTTCCAGTGGGCGGTCCCTATTCGTTTCATAGCCGAAAGGCTATGAGAAAAATACGTTTAACGTATTGCAGAGACGTTGAAGTCTGGATAGGCACTTGCGCCGTGTTCTTCGTAGTCCAGTCCTGCTTGTTCTTCTTCTTCCGTAACCCGTAAACCTGTAGCAGCTTTGATACCGTAGAAGAGAATAAAGCCTGTAACGAGACACCATACCAGAACAGCGACAACACCGACGAACTGTGCCCAGAGAAGCTCGAATCCACCACCGAAGAAAACGCCACTTTCACTGTCGAAAAATCCGAGGAGAATCGTTCCTAACGCACCACACGTACCATGTACAGAAATAGCACCAACCGGATCATCAACGCGAAGTTTTTCAAAAAACAGGACACTCAACACAACAACGATACCCCCCAGGGCACCGATAATCGCAGCGGATCCTGGACTCACAGAGGCACAGCCTGCAGTAATTGCGACCAATCCAGCGAGTGCGCCGTTGAGGGACATACCAGCATCGGGTTTACCGAGGAATATCCACGCGGTAATCATAGCCAGAATAGCACCCGCTGCTGCTGCGAGGTTGGTGGTTACAGCAATACTGGAGATGTCGGCTGCATCAGCACCCATTTGGCTACCTGGGTTGAATCCGAACCATCCGAGCCACAAAATAAAGACCCCAAGTGCGGCAAGCGGAAGATTGTGTCCAGCAATCGGTCTCGGGTTGCCTTCACTATCGTATTTACCCATACGGGGACCTAAGACGATAGCACCTGTCAAAGCGAGCCAACCGCCTGTCGAATGGACAACTGTTGAACCCGCGAAGTCAGACATACCCAGATTTGACAACCAACCACCACCCCAAATCCAGTGTCCAACAATCGGATAGATAACACCGGTGATGAAGACGCTGTAAATGAGATAACTTTTGAATTGTGTGCGTTCCGCCATTGCGCCGGAAACGATAGTTGCGGCAGTAGCAGCGAACACAAGCTGGAAGAGCCATGCGGCATGTGTCGGAACAGAACTCCATTCCAATGAACCAAATACATCAGAATCAGATGGGACGAACCATCCACTTGTTCCCATGAATGCATTACCGGCACCAAACATGATAGCAAAACCGATCGCCCAATATGCGATCGAACCCATCGAGAAGTCCATCAGGTTCTTCATAAGGATGTTGACGGCGTTCTTGGCGCGTGTGAATCCTGATTCCACCATAGCGAATCCTGCTTGCATAAAGAAAACGAGAAATGCAGCGACAAGCACCCATAACGTGTCAGCCATATATTTTGCGTCAGAAACCTTCTCGCCCTCAATAGCTCCATTTAAGGCGAAAACGTTTAGACTTAATAGGCAGGTAAGGGCAAAAACGACTATAATCACCTTTTTCTTCATTTGAAATATCTCCTTGTAGAACAGCAGTCAGTTGTTAGCAGTCAGTAAAGAAGGACTGATCCATCACACGCCTCTTTTTACGAATAACCGATAACTAACAACTGATAGTTCGCGTCTTTACCACGAGCGAACGAATGTCATTCTGCCAGTAATTCCTGTATCCTCGTCCTCTTTTTGGGTCTCAAAGCCGACGAAGACTCCGAGGGTGTTATTTTCACCGTAGGCAACATTTGCCCGAAGACCGGGAGCAAGACCCCCGAGTCCGCCGTTGGTTAAATCAAGCGTTACTTCTACCTGTGGACCAACAGAGAGTGTATCGTTGAGCGACAGAAGTAAAAAATTTCGGGTGTAGATCGAATCGTCACCATAATCAAAAGGCGAATTGAAGAACCCTTGTATCCATGACTCAAAATAGATGGAACCAGCGGTGAGATACGTAAACAACTGCGGGGCAATCAAGGAAGATGGCCCGTTCGGTGCAGCGTAATCAAACCCAATACCTACCATGGGAAGGAAACTAAGTGACAGTGAGTCGCTATCAACAACCGGAATACCAAGTCCAATATCTAACTCACCGAACGTCCCAACAACATAAATGTCGGTATCTAATGAGAGACCGCCGAGGAAACTTGGAGAATGACTGGCACCCACCCATATCTGTGTGCCTAAACTATCTGTGTCAGTACGGAACCAACCCGAAGCACTTGATGCCTCTTCCTCCGCCATCTCTTCACCGGCTTCATGTGCATCTGCATAGGCAGTATGGATACTACCGACGGCGAAAATACAGACGACTGCTAACAACTGAGCGAACCAAAATGTATGCGTTTTCATTAAAATCTCCTTGTGCACACCAAAGCGTGCATGGGTGTTGTGTAGATTTAGTTAACGGACAATCACGGTGCTATCGTGCCAGTTCAGGTTTCTATTTAGAACGGAGCCTCTTGACTCCGACATAATTTTCTGATATACTCGCCTGCAAACAACAGGCTTTCACCAGCACATCTTGCGCACCTATTGTCGCTTAAAGCAAAACGCGTGCCAATTGGTTATTGGTTATTAGTGGTTGGTGGTTGGCAGTTCCCGTTATAGCGGTTAGCGCAATGTGTTCTTGCGACAAACCGTTCTTACCCATTAACCATTCACTATTAAGTGAGGAGACAGATTTCTAACAAAAATGCTGAAATTTTCAACAAAAGATTGCCCAAAAAAAAAGCATATTGCACTTTTAAGCACTGTTGTAATATTCGGGGCACTCCTCCGTTTCTGGAATTTGGGCGAGTGGAGTTTTTGGATCGATGAGGTCTTTACTGTTAAAGATGCACAGAAACTCTCGTTGGAGAGTTGGCAGGGCATTCCAAACCCTGTTCCATATCTGGCAGTAAAATTATCCATCGCGCTTTCGAGTGATAGTGAATGGGGGAGTCGTTTGATTCCGTGTATTGTTGGGATCGTCTCAATTCCTGCAGTCTTTGGGTTAGGACGCACGCTATTCAATTGGCGAATTGGACTTCTTGGTAGCACGTTTATGGCGTGTTCAAGTTGGCATCTGTTTTGGACACAGAACGCCCGTTATCCCGTCTTTACACTACTCTTTGGGGTCCTGACAGCGTGGTGCTTCTATCTGTCCCTCGAACGCGATTCGACGCTTTTGACGATAGGTGCACTCCTTTCTTGTTTTTGTCTAATTCTCTCGCACATCCTCTCCGTTGTAATTGTGCCAGCATTAGCCGTCTATGCGGTAGTCTGTCTATCAGAAAAATCCAACAAAAAACGGTGGCTGAATCTGCTTATTTTCTTTATCCCTTTCGCGATGCCGGTGTTCGCACTGATATTTCCACAGGTTCGGGACTATCTCTTCTCCGGGTGGGGACGCAATGTATGGCAGCGAAGCCCACTCTATATTGTGCTAACGCTCGTCCACGGGATGAGCGTGCCGATAGCAGTTACTGCCTTTTTCGGTTGCGTCGCGATGGGACTCAACAGGTCTGTACGGTTTTTACTCTGCTACGCTGGTGTACCGCTGGCACTCTTTCTCATAGCATCGCAATTTCAAAATGTCGCCGGTTATTACTTATTCTGGACGATTCCTGCCTATTTTATTTTCGCTGGTATTGCGTGCGAAAGGGTTTGGGGGGCAATAGAATCACAATCAGGTGGAAAAATACTGGGGATGCTCATGCCATGTGTTCTGGTGGTGACGTTGCTCTCACAGATCTATCTCTACTTTCAGATCGAAAACGGTGGGCGACCGAGATGGCGGGAGGCGTTTGAAGCGATTCAGGTCGAGAAGAGACCCACCGATAGCGTAGTGCTTTCAGAACCTGAGATGGGTCGGTATTACCTTCCAGAACTGATGCCCGTCTACATAGGCAAATTGTTAGACGACGCAGCAGGTTTCGAGAAACAGTGGGAATCTTCTGGAAAAGCGCGATTGTGGTTTGTTGTAGACGTGGCGAGTTTTAACGTTTTCGATGCGAATGTGGAGGTCCGCAGTTGGATTCGCGAACGTGGGCATCTTGTAAAGACGTTGCCAGCCTTCTCACGTGCGAAAGACAGGACAATTCACATCTATCTGTTGGAATAGAACATGATCGCCTTCAAGACAAAAACGCCTTGATTGCACCACCGACACCGACTGCAGCTGCAATCCGAAATAACCAGTCAATTAATGTTTTCTTGTACGTCGCAACGGCTGTCGTTCCCGCCACAGCGGTTTCAACGTTCCGAAGTCGATCGTCTAAAGATTGAATATCGGAGCGGACATCAGCGATATCTGTCTTGAGTTCGGATCGGACCTCGGCAATCTGTGTTTTGAGTCCCGTGATCTGCCCCTTGAGTTCTGAAGACTGATTTTGTATATCAGCACGCAGTAACTCAAACATCTCTTTCGTTGTTATCGTATCACCGTTCATTGCTTTTTTCTCCATTTTTCTACAACCTGACAGTTTTAACACGCGGCCCGGTCTGATTGGCACGCAGCGCTGCTTCGCGAACGTCACACGGCTCGTAATGAAGGTGATTCTGCACGGTTCCCTCCAAGCGTATGGTATATGAGTATTATACGTGCCTTTATGGAAAAAATCAAGATTTTTTGTCATTTAGCCAGCGGCATTCATCTTTCCCTCCACTTTTTTATCCACTTAGGCGACAACCCAATTATGTAGGGCAATTGCGTTTTGATGGACTTTACTTCCGCACCAACATTTTCCGCGTGGCAGTAAATTCGCCTGCGGTAACGGAGTCGCGTGTGGACTCCGTGGACAATGTATAGAAATAGACAC
>VXZL01000351.1 GCA_009845505.1 Candidatus Poribacteria bacterium
GGATGCGCCTTCTCTACCTCGTCGAGTAAGATGACACAATACGGATGTCGTCGGACTGCCTCTGTGAGCTGCCCGCCTTCGTCGTAGCCGACGTATCCCGGCGGCGCGCCGATGAGTCGCGAGACGGTGTGTTTTTCCATGTACTCGCTCATGTCGATACGCGCCATAGCGTTTGCGTCGTCGAAAAGGAACTCCGCAAGCGATTTGGCGAGGTGCGTTTTGCCAACACCGGTCGGACCCATGAAGAGGAAAGAACCGAGCGGACGATCCGGGTCGCCGAGACCGACGCGGGCGCGCCGGATTGCGTTAGAGACAGCACTCACTGCTTCGTCCTGTCCGATGACCTGTTCGCATAGACGCTCCTCCATGTGGAGAAGTTTCTGCGTCTCACCTTCCATCAACCGATAAACAGGGATACCCGTCCATTTCGCTACGATTTCGGCAATATCATCCTCACTCACTTGCTCTTTCAACATCTGTGTGCCGTGCGCATCTGTTTCCAGGGCTTCTCGGATGGTGCTGAGTTGTGATTCGAGTTCCGGTATTTTGCCGTATTCCAGTTCTGAGGCTCTGCCGAGATTGCCCGAACGTTTGGCTTGTTCCGACTCAATACGGAGTGCCTCAATCTGTTCCATGAGTTCACCGATCTGCATCAAATTCGCCTTTTCGTTCTGCCACGTAGCTTTCAGGGCGTTTGCTTTCTCTTTAAGTTCAGCAAGTTCAGCAATCAGTTTTTCAAGCCGTTGTTGGGACGCGGTGTCCTCTTCTTTTTCCAATGCTTGCTGTTCGATTTGGAGCTGGATGAT
The DNA here is from genome assembly GCA_009845505.1 of Candidatus Poribacteria bacterium. Classification (GTDB taxonomy): domain Bacteria; phylum Poribacteria; class WGA-4E; order WGA-4E; family WGA-3G; genus WGA-3G. The sequence goes on from VXZL01000351.1 coordinate 807, forward strand.
ACGGCGTTCCACCTCGTCAATTGCCTCCGGCACGCTATCAATCTCAATCCGCAGGCGTGATGCCGCTTCGTCCACCAAATCCACGGCTTTATCGGGTAAAAACCGTTCCGAGATATAGCGTTTTGAAAGCGTCGCAGCAGCAACAATTGCATTGTCCTGAATTTGCACGCCGTGATGTGTCTCATAGCGTTCCTTCAAACCCCGCAGGATCGCAATCGTGTCTTCCACCGACGGTTCTTCAACCTGTACGGGCTGGAATCTGCGTTCCAAGGCGGCATCCTTTTCAATATGTTTACGATACTCATCGAGCGTGGTTGCACCGATGCATCGGAGTTCACCGCGCGCCAGTGCCGGTTTGAGCATATTCGAGGCATCAACGGCACCTTCCGCGGCACCCGCACCGACAATGGTATGCAGTTCGTCAATAAACAGAATGACTTGTCCTTCTGCCTGTTCTATATCGGCAAGGACAGCTTTCAATCTGTCCTCAAATTCACCACGGTATTTACTGCCAGCAATAAGTGCGCCTAAATCCAGGGCAATGAGTCGTTTTTCGCGTAGGCTTTCTGGGATATCGCCGTCGGCGATCCGCTGTGCTAATCCTTCCACAATTGCTGTTTTCCCGACACCGGGTTCACCGATGAGCACGGGGTTGTTTTTCCGCCTGCGGGAAAGGACTTGCATCACACGACGAATTTCATCATCACGTCCGATAACCGGATCGAGTTTTCCTGAAATCGCTTCTTGCGTTAACTCTCGACCAAATCGGGTGAGTGCCTGATACTTGTCCTCTGGATTCTGATCGGTTATCCGTTGGTTGCCACGGATGTCAACGAGTGCCTTGAGGATTTTATCTTTCGTTACACCCGCTTCCCGAAGGATTTTGCCGACCTCGGTTTGCTTAGCTTCAGCACACGCGATCAGAAGATGTTCTGTACTAACGTATTCGTCTTTAAGTCCGGTTGCTTCCTTGAAAGCACTGTCCAAAACAGATTGTAGTCCTGGAGCCATCCGCATTTCAGCCGCTGCGCCTTGCACCTTGGGGGTCTTTTGAGCAGAGGCTTCCACAGATGACGTGACTCCCGGAATATCGGCACCTAATTTCTGGAAAATCGGTGTGACAATTCCATCAGTTTGCCCAATGAGAGCCAACATCAGGTGTTCAACACCCAGTTCGGGACTTTGGGCATCTGTGGCTAAACTTTGTGCTGTCTGGAGTGCTTCTTGTGCTTTAATTGTAAATCTATCAAATCTCATAATGTGCCTCCTATATTATTTCTATTTTATTCAAAGTGTATTCAAATCAGTTCTACATAGATGTAGCAAAATCTATGCCACTTTTCTCTGGACGTTGAGATTTGATAACTGAGGGTAGGGGCAGGTCTTGTGCCTGCCCAATATAGGTATCCACAAGGGATACCCCTACGATTGGTTGTGTGTTTATGGGTATCCGCAAGAGATGTCCCTACGGTTGATCGTGTGACACTTTGGCATCCTATGTGCTAAATTGGCAGGGAGAATGAGTTAAATTAGGACAATTTGGTATAGGTGAGTTGTCGCAGGATTAGTTATTGACCGTCCGATACATCTCTCGGATCAGTTCTACGATGTCCGGTGCTTTGGGCAAGAGGAAACGGTTCTCTGCTTCTGTTTTAATGGCTTCGGGAATTCCGTGTAGTGCTTCAGCGATCGCGCCTGCGATTGCGCCGAGCGTATCCGAATCACCGCCTAAAGAGATCGCATTGCGTACAGCATCTTCATAGTCCTCTGATTCCAAAGCGCACGTGACGGCTGGCGGGACTGTACCTGGGCAGGTCATATCAAAAGCGTAGTCGGATCGGATAGCGTCCACTGTCTGCGTCAAGTCGTAGCCGTATTCGGTAGTGATAACCTCGCGAATGCTTGCGACACTTTCACCGCGATAGGCGAGCCAGATGGCGTGAGTTGTTGCCTGTGCCCCTTTTACCCCTTCCGGATGGTCGTGGCTGACAACGGTTACTTTCTCTGCATCGAGAAGTGCAGCGTTGAGGTCATCTCGATTCAGAAATGCCGTTGGCGAGACGCGCATTGCTGCGCCGTTACGGAGGGTGCAATTGGGTGTGTCCGCCTCGGAAGCGATCCACTGTTTGAATATTTGACTGAAACCGCAGTTTGGATACCGACGACCCCATTTACGCATCGTCTCTGCTGGTGGAAGATTGTGTAAAAGCGCATCAGCGACGGCTGTCGTGCAAACCGAGTCATCTGTGAAACGACAGTTGTCACTGAAGAGAGGAAAATCTTTGGTTTTGATCCGGCTATCTTTCGGTTCATAGATGGAACCGACAATGTCTCCGATAATTGCGCCTAACATGTTTTGAGCCTCTTCATTAAAAAATGTAGGGCGAAGGCATCATACCTTGCCCTACAACATACAAGCACAAATTAGATAAATACTACCGCAGCGTGCGTTGTGCCTTGATGTTCGCCCATGTTGTGGTGAACTTGTCTTGCGGTTCAACACTTACGACTGCTTCGGCGTATTCAGCCAAATCGGCTTCATCGAAAGCGGAATTGTAGACGATGAGTTCATCTACACTACCGCCGAAGTAGTGGACATCCGTACCTGAAATCACTTCATCGTGAAAAACGGTGTCGCCATTGACCTTACCGATAGCAATAGCAGCACCGTGCCCATACATTGCCCCGCCGTCTTCATTGGCGATGAGTTCGCCGTTAAGCCACAGTTCAAATTTGTCGGCTTCAACTGCGTTCGTGGTGTCGCGTAACACCAGAGCCACGTGATACCACACTCCCGATTCTATGGCGACAGCGGGCCACGCGCCATCCCAGTTGTATTCTGCTCGGTTCCATGCGCCGACATAAACCTCTCCGTCGAAGACGTAGAGATTAAAGCCTCGTGTTGCACCGCCTTCTTCATAAAGCGTCTGCTTATGGTCGGCGATATCTACATCATCGCAGTTAAAGTAACAGGCAATCGTCCGATCCGAGTAGAAATCGGGCTGTGCAATGGTATTAATACCCACGTCATTGGGGAGGTGGACCCCATCATCTATGCCGTCGAAACGTAAAGCTGAACCGACAGGACCCTCAACGATTTCGGGGTCCCCCACAATTGTGCCATCTAAACCTTTCCCAGAGGTATCGACGACATCTAAGTCTTCAAGACTCCACTTACCTTCAACAGTCGCTTCGTCTTTTGCTGCATGAGTGGCTGCAGTAATAAATATAAGTAAAATACTCAATACGAAAATGGAACGATATTTTACCATTATGACGATCTCCTTTATGGATTTTATTGTTGAACCTCAGTCTGAGAGCTGAGGTTAGTTTTCAGTGCGTTGGGCTTTCAGGTGTCCCCAGGTGGTTGTAAATTTGCCCTGCGCTTCGACGCTCAAGGGCGACGCGAGTTCTGTAAAATCTGCCTCGTCAAAAGCGGAGCCATAGACAAGAACTTCGTCGATTATACCACCAAACCAGTCAACATCAGTTTGACCAGCACCGGTACCATCATGATAGACAGTGTTCTGGTTGAGATGACCGATGCCGATATCGTCAGAATGTGCGTGCAACTGTCCACCCTTTTCTTGGGCGATACGTTTGCCATCTAGCCACATTTCAAACTTATTACTTTCTACCTTCGCTGCACCGTCGCGAATCACTAAGCCGACATGATACCACCGCTTTGACTTAACCTCTGCGAAGGGCCATGCCCCGTTCCAGTTGTACTCGGCGCGATTCCATCCGCCGACATAAACCTTACCGCCATGCACGTAGATGATTAACCCGCGTGTCGCGCCGCCTTCTTCAAAAATTACCTGCTTTCGATCATCAATCTTCACGTCGTCGCAGTTGAATAATGCAGCGACCGTTCGGTCGGTATAGGGGCCACCGGTGTTAATATCCGCGGAATCTGGCAGTTTAATACCGTCGCTTTTGCCATTGAACTTCAACGCTTTGCCAGAGATACCTTCGACAGCTTGCGGTTTTCCGGCGAAATTACCATTGACACCTTTCTTTGAAGCATCTTTGGCATCTCCACTATTAAAATCCCAAATTGCAGCGACTGTCCCTTCATCGCGCTGTGCATCCACTTGTGTGATCGGGAGCAGCATAAAAAAAAGGAGAGCGATGCATCCTATAGAAACAAATACACGAACCACTTTTCTTCTCCTTGTGAGATTCCTCCCTTTCTATTGAATATGGAGGTTAGAATGTCTTTGCGGCAGATATTTCATGCCCCAAATTGCTGATTTACGATGTTTCTTGCATTATTCAAAATTGTTAGAATTTTGTCAAGTTAAAATCTGGAGATTCGGAAAAAAGCATTGACGTTAACTCGTATTTTAAGGTATGCTTTATTTCTCAGCACTACACGGATTTTATTTTTAATTTGAAAATTGATTGTCAATCACATCAGCAATAGAAAAGGAGTTGAACCT
>VXZL01000008.1 GCA_009845505.1 Candidatus Poribacteria bacterium
ACTTGTTATTAAGTTATATCAAATGAACTTAGATGATATTGCTGAGGAGGTCGGCTGTGATAGAGCATTGGTTGAGGCGGTCCTTCGTAAGATACAAGATACCTTTGAACCCCTCGGTATTGCCTATCGGGATGTCCGGGAAGCACTGCTCATCCAGATTCGCAACCTTCAAGGCGGTGGACACCGAAATGCACAAGGGAATGGCGTGTTTCTCCCTTCAGCGCATACGGAAGAGGTGCCAAATTTTTTGCATAAAGATGGACCCACCTACCATCTTGCCCAAGAGATCGTTGAAAAACAATTTGACGCTTTTCTTAATCAGCGATGGGACGATATTGCGGAGGCACTGAAAGTTGACATCACAGAGATTGACGAAGCCGCACAGTGGATACGAACCTTATCGCCATACCCAGGTCGCTACTTCGCGGATCCAGCGACGCGCACGCTGAAAAAGGGGCCCCTCACCGAAACCGTTACACCCGATGTGGAGATACAATACCTTGATGGAAAATATCAGGCTGTGTCCGTGGATAATTACGTCCCGAGACTCCAGATAAATCCGTACTATCTGAATATCCTGCAAAAGCACCAAGAGACGTTAGATGCTGAGGCAAAGGAATGGATAGAAAAACAGTATCGTGACGCAGCAAATTTGCTCAGCAGCCTTTCACAACGTGGCAGCACAATCGCTCGCGTCACTGAAACCATCTTTGAGATACAAACCGAATTCCTAACGCAAGGCGTTAAGGGTATTAAACCGCTAACGCTGAGAACAATCGCTGAAAAACTCGGCATCCATGAGTCAACAGTCAGCCGTGTAACGAGCAATAAGTATGTGCAAACCCCACACGGTATGTATCCATTGCGATTTTTCTTCAGCAACGAACTCTCAACGACCCAAGGCGAAGGTGTTTCTGCCAAGCAGGTGAAAGGTCTGATTCAAGAAATGATTCGTGAAGAAGCCCCCGCAAAACCTCTCAGTGATCAGGCAATCAGTAATATTTTGAAAGCAAAAGGGATCCGAATCGCGAGGCGGACGATTCAGAAATACCGCGACGAATTGGGTATCCCCACATCGCGTGCAAGGTCTTCTGCCCGTGGTGTTTCTCGGTTTAATTGACCCTAATAGAAAATAGGAGGCTGAAAATGAAAGTAACTTATTCCGGACACAATTTAAAAATTACCGACGATCTTCATGCGCATATCCTGAAACGCGCCGATAAAATTGAAACCCGTTTTGGAGGCATGCACGAGTTAAATGTTGTCCTTAAGGCAGAAAAGCATCGGTTTGACGCTGAGATGATGGTCACAGCACCACGTGTATCGTTCTATGCGAAGAGCCATACGGATGAAGTCGTCTCGGCAATCGATAGCGCAGCAGATAAGATTGTTAGCCAAATTCGTCGTTATAGGGACAGAGTAAAGGACCGAAGAAATATCGCACCACACCGAGAAGTCGTCGCGCGGCTCAATCCAAATGGTGAAGAAATGCCTTTGGAAGTTGATGTGTCTGAAGAAACGCCGGCGATTGTGGCAACGCAAGAGAAGTTTGCTGCTAAACCGCTCACTGTTGCGGAGGCTGCAACAGAACTTCAAGCCTCAAATGCAGGGTTTCTTCTGTTTCTGAACGCCGAGACGCGTCAGGTAAATCTGCTTTATGAAATGGCAAAAGGGACATACGGATGGGTAGAGCCACTCTTCGCTTAAGGATGCCCCTCGAAAACCAGTATTGGAAAGAAAGGTCTTCAAGGACATGACAAATCTTCCGAAAACCTATACGCCTCAGGAGATTGAGGAAAAATGGTACCAATTTTGGCAAAAAAAGAACTACTTTCATGCCGAAGCAACCTCCGAAAAACCGCCATACGCGATTGTGATCCCGCCGCCGAATATCACCGGTAGTCTGCATGTCGGGCATGCCCTTGACAATACGCTTCAGGATTGTCTCATTCGTTGGCGACGGATGCAAGGCTATAACGCCCTCTGGATGCCAGGGACCGACCACGCTGGTATTGTCACTGAACTTATTATGGAGCGGCAGCTCGCCGAAGAAGGCACGAGTCGAACTGCGCTCGGTCGCGAAAAATTCATTGAGCGGATGTGGCAGTGGAAAGCAGAGTCTGCCGGTTATATCGTCTCTCAACTCCAGCAAATCGGATGCTCCTGCGATTGGGAACGCGAGCGTTTCACACTTGATGAAGGGCTTTCTGAAGCCGTCCGCACCGCTTTCGTCAAATTCTACGAGCAGGGACTCATCTATCAAGATACCTATATGGCAAATTGGTGTCCGCAGTGTAACACTGTCATCAGTAATCTTGAGGTGGAACCCATTGATATAGACGGTAACTTTTATCACATCCGTTATCCTGTGAAAGATAGTCAGATTGTACTTGAAATTGCGACAACGCGACCGGAGACAATGTTAGGCGATACTGCTGTTGCTGTGCATCCCGACGATGAACGCTACCAACACCTCATCGGGAAAAAGGTACACCTTCCGCTATGTGATCGGGAGATTCCGATCATTGCCGACCCTTATGTTGATAGAGAGTTCGGTACGGGCGCGCTGAAAGTGACACCCGCACACGATACGAACGACTATGAAATCGGTTTGCGGCATGATCTCGAACAGTGTATCGTGTTTACCCGAGATGGATATATAAACGAAAACGCACCAGAAAAATATGTCGGCTTATCAAGGTCTGACTGTCGTGAGCGTGTTGTTGAAGATTTACAGAACGCTGATTACCTCGTCAAAATTGTGCCACATCGGCACGCCGTTGGGCACCATGATCGGTGCGGTGCAGTTGTTGAACCGACTATATCCTTGCAGTGGTTTATGAATGTCAAACCGCTTGCACAGCGCGCAATAGCGGCGACCCAAAAAGGAGAAGTCCAGTTTATACCAGAGCGTGAAACAGCGCGTTTCTATCATTGGATGGAGAACATCGAACCGTGGCCCATTGCACGCCAACGGTGGTGGGGACATCGAATTCCGATATGGTACTGTAACGCATGCGACGCGATTACCGCTGCGATGGAAACACCGCAGCAATGCGAATGTGGGGCTTCGGATTTCCGACAAGAAGAAGATGTTTTGGATACTTGGTTCAGCTCTGGACTCTGGCCCTTCTCCACTATGGGATGGCCGGCGGAAACACCCGAATTAAAGACCTTCTACCCTACCTCTGTCCTTGTGAGCGGTTGGGATATTCTTTTCTTCTGGGTAGCAAGGATGATAATGTTAGGGTTGGGTTGTATGGACGAGGTGCCGTTCCGGACTGTCTATCTACACGGACTTGTCGCTGATGAAAAGGGTGAGAAAATGAGCAAGTCAAAGGGAAATAGCATTGACCCCTTGGAGACAATTGCGACCTATGGGGCTGACGCTTTCCGTTTCGCACTCGCAAACGTGAGTACACCACTCCCTTATGTTGCGCTCCCCGAATCACAGATTGAGGCGGGTAGACGGTTCGCCAATAAAATCTGGAACGCCGCCCGATTTATTCTCATGAATTTGGAGAAACATCCTGTTCCTACTGAAACAGGGACGGTGGAAACTCACCAAGAAATACTGGAAATCGCGTGGATACGGAGCCGTCTTAACGACACCATTGAAACAGCGACGGATGCCCTCGAAAACTTCCGATTCTATGAAGCAGCACAGGTGCTTTATGCCTTCCTCTGGCATGAATTTTGTGATTGGTACTTGGAATTCACCAAGCAACGGATTGCTCAAGATGAACCGGAAGCACTCTGGGTGGCTGCCGATGTTTTGGAGCAGACGATGCGGCTTATCCATCCGATCATGCCGTTTCTGAGTGAGGAGATTTGGCAACAGCTCCCGCATGGCGGTAGCAGAAGCGAATTCGCAGCGGATAAAAGTTCGGTAACCATCGCGCCGTGGCCAGAGCCGATGGGAGAAAATTCGACGGCAGAAGCCACTATGGCAACGCTCATGGAAGTCATTGAGAGCATACGGAGCATTCGGGGTGAGTTAAATGTTCCAATGGGTGCATCTGTAGAAGTCCACATCCAGTGTCCAGATGCTGAGATTCGGGACCGCCTTGAAAGGTATCTCGCGCAGTACTTGCCGGCTTTTACGCGAGTCGCAGGTGTCACCATTGCTGAAACGTTACAAAAGCCTCCTGCTTCAGCAGAAGCCGTGATTGGCGAACTTGCTATCTACATCCCGCTTGCGGATGTCATTGATCTCGACGCTGAACATGCAAGGCTCAGTAAACGGTATCAGCAGGCAGTCAAGGACGTAACAGCAGCGCAGAAGACTTTAGATAATCCCAATTTTATCCAACGTGCCCCCGAAAAAGTCGTCGCCCAAAAGAGAGCGCAACTGGAGCGGCTACTGGTTGAACAGGAAAAGTTAGCGCGAAGCATCGGAATGTTGACCGAATCAGCAGAGGGAAATGATGGCTGATATGCAATCTGACACATCTACAGGTCTCTTGCTGAATAATGATCACTGCTTTGTTTGTGGGATGAAAAATCCGTTCGGGCTCCAGGTTAAACCCGAAATTGAAGACGGTGGGGCATCGGTTCGCATTGAATGCACGCCCTCGGAACATTTGCAAGGTTGGGCGGACATTCTACACGGTGGTATCCTCAGCACCTTGTTGGATGAAGCGATTACTTATATTGGGATTGGCACGTTCGGACAGCACGCGGTAACAGCACAACTTGAGGTCCGTTTTCGTAATCCGGCACCGACTCGCGTGAAACTATTTGTTTCTGCAGAGCGTATTAAAGTTTCACGAAGGTTGGTGGAGGCAAAAGCGGAGGTTCGGCTCACGGACGGGACGCTTATCGCTACAGGCGCGGGTAAGGTCGTGCCTGTCAGTGAAAGTTTCGCACCTAAGACATCAGTTGAGTAAAAAGTCTGAACTATTAGTCTGTCAACCTTCAAATGATGGGGAAACCCCGGTTCGTAGTAGTGCGATTTATCGCACGTCAGGAACGGGCAATGAATTGCCCTACTACAAACTGCCTCTCAGTTTAGATGTGACAGAACACTATGACTGATGTCAACTACCCCCCGCTAAAGCAGGGGGCTTGTGTCAAACCATCAAACAGCGATAACTGGTTGGGGTTCTTAAACCCGAATGCTTTATTGGGGGTGTTTCTCGCTTCATAGAGGTCGGTAACCCAACGCTCTCCACGAAGGGCAGCAGCTGCCCTGAAAAGTATATTAAGTGCAGCGTTGTGGTCTCGGTCTAAAGA
>VXZL01000246.1 GCA_009845505.1 Candidatus Poribacteria bacterium
GCCCCTGCCTTTTGACGAGGCAGCATAACTTTACAATACAGTCCAAACTTTAGTACGGAACTTAGTAATCTTGACAAAAAAGGCTTCTAATCCGCAATATTTACATGCATGATGGACTGGAAAGGTTTGACATACATATTCAACGATGCTATAATTTTAAAAGTTAATAGACACGTAAGGATGGACATAGTCCCTTATTTTTTCGCACATGAGTAAGGAGAAAGCCTGAAATCATGAAATTAAAGATTATCATTCACGATGCTGAAGAAGGCGGATATTGGGCAGAAGTGCCTGCGATCGCGGGGTGTGCGACACAGGGTGATACGTTTGAAGAGCTGCTTGAAAATATCTATGAAGCGATTGAAGGTTGTTTATCTGTGGATGTTGATGCCATAGAAGTCACTGGAAAAGATAGAGTGATGGAGATAGCGGTTTGAAAGCGTTGACGGGGAAAGCCTTCTGCCGTTTATTGGAGAAACGAAGTTGGCAGCTGAAGCGCATTAGAGGTAGCCACCACATTTATGCTAAAGAAGGAATTCCGGTTCGACTCTCTGTGCCTGTCCATGGGAATAAGACCCTCAAACGTGGATTGCAAAGACACTTTATGAAAATCAGTGGAATTGAGGAAAATGAATTGTAGCAGTTAGGAAAAGGCGAGGTTCCTCAACCTCGCCAACGGCGGGTGTATGGGATTGGATATATTCTCTGAATTCGACAATCACTAACGATAAGATTGTGCGGCTTTAATCCGTCCCCAAGTAAGACTCAACTTTCCGGTGGGTTGGACGGGCAAGCCTTGTGATTCAAAGTTCTGTTCGACTTCTTCTAACGTTAATGCCTTCTTATAGATGCGCACTTCGTCGACCGCGCCGATCAAGTACTCAGCAGTATTGCCGTTTTGGGCGATGTACCAGTTCGTTCCACCGCCGCCTATATCGCCAGCCATCGCTTCTTCCTCTTTGACGAGAGCGCCATCGACGTACAACTTCGCCACATCGGCTTCGCGGGTCGCTATCACATGATGCCATTCGCCATCGGCATAGTCATCATCGGTTACCCACGCTTTCCTGACGTTGTTCGCTTGTTCGGTATAGTATCGGAGTTGCCCGGTGTTCTGATTGAAGCCGAGTCGAAAGAAATGATCGTTGAAATCCGTCTTATTTGTTAGGAGATATTGCCAACCGATGCGACTGTTAGGTTGTTTAAAAAACCAGGCTTCATACGATGCCGGACTTTCCGCGATGTTGAAAATACTTGGTAACTCCACACACTCGGGTTGTCCACCAAACTCGAGTGCTTCACCGAGATGGCCTTCAATAGACTTCGGTTGACCGAGGATTGTGCCATCCTTGCCACCCGCAACATCTTTAACTGTATCACCGGCGATGTCGTCTTCGTCAAGTCTGTAATAACTCACTAACCCATCTGTGACGTAAGCCTCCACCGTCATAATTGTGATGAGAGTAAAGGCAAGCATCATACCCGTTTGAGCGATTAGATGTTGGGATTTCATGATTTTCTCCTTGTTATTCGGTATTGGCTCGCAAGCGGGCGAGTTCTTCTCGGAGCCGTTCGACTTCAGTTTCTGCCTTCTGTCGTGCGGCGGCTTCTTGCTCAACGCGTGCTTCAGCAGCTTCAGCGGCGGTTTGAAGCCACTTCTTTGCAACCGGATCATAAATCTCGAAATGCTCACCCCGTAAATGAAAATCTAATCCGAGTGCACCGGAATGAAGACCCTCATCAACACTGGGTTGAATCTCTACATACACGCCATCAACTAACGTAAAACCCATCAGTGGTGATGGCAGATACTGACGTTCAGCATCGTAGAGGAAATAGTCCTGAATCCCCATTCTGGCATAGTGCTCCATCTTAGTAGTTAGGTCGTTTTCGTAGGTGCTTGCGCTGGAGAGTTCCATCACGAAGTCGGGAGACTTACCTTCTTCCCAGACTTTGTAAGTCCGCCGCTGCTTCCGACCAAGCCCGAAAGCGATAAGGACATCCGGCGAGATTGCTGTCCGACGGGGACCCTCTATATCATACATCATAATATCCCCGGAAATATAGACATCTGGATATTGTTCAAAATGTGCTTCGAGTGTCTGCAGTATTCGTATTAGTATCTCTCTGTGCATGTCACTGGCTGCCATAGGTTTTCCATCCGTTTCGGGGTAAAGTTCCGTGTCCGTAGGCGCATAGGGGATCGGAGGACCCTTTAGATAAGTTTGCATTGGTGTTTCTCCTTTTGGGTAAAATGCATAAAGAACACGTTTTAAGGCTGTGTACCGATATCTGAATTACCTGTTAAGTATAACCGAAAATAAGGGTTGCGTCAAGAAGTTTTCAGGTAATACCCCTTCAATCTAACGGAAATAGGGGGCGGCGGACGTTGTGGTATTCAAAGTGCAACGGATTCACGGCAGTTAATCCGGGTGTATCTACCTCAATAATGTTTCCTGCTATCGGTTCGTACGCTGCGCGATAGGCGACGGCGGCTTTGACGACGATCATCCGCATTGACTTCGGATCAATGCCGAGACTATATAACTGCTGTAGGCTAAACGGGGTCTGCCGTCTACTCGTCAACGCGACCAACGACCCTCCAATGTCAATCACAGTCGTCAATCCCTGATTGTGGTATCGGGCGCCGCCGTGTCGGGGTTCCGTCTCGATGTATTGACCGTCGTGGATAAGTCGTACCTTCCCATTAATTGCGACTGGATCGCCGTGCAGATTGTCCATCTTCCCACCGACTTGGAGCGAGACGGCTTCTCCGACACCTGCCTGAATGCACGCTTGCACGCCTTCCGGATCGTAGAGGACAACGACGAATCCCGACGCGCCTTGTGCTATCAATTCCGCTAAGATGAAGGTGCTGTCCCCGGGTGAACCGCCGCCGATGTTATCCCCCATCTCGACGAGAATAACCGGTTGTTGGGCGGCGTCAAGAGAGATGGCTTGCTGCACGGCTTGTGCTGCGTCGGGTAAGTCGAGGGTGAGCTGCCCGCGGCTTTCCCATAACATGTCGGATAACCGGTGGGCTTCTGCTTGTGCGAGCTGCGGGTTGTTGTCAGTAACAACGACGAAGGCAGGACCTGCTTCATAGACATCGGCATACGGGTAGCCTACGGAGGCGTTGGTGACAAGGACGTTGGGATCTTGCTCTATCTGTTTTGCGGCGTTCAGAATGGTGCGCATGGGTTCGGCATTCGTGACGTGATACCGGATATTGAGGAGCATCGGCGGTTTGGCGAGTGCTTGGGTTGGACTCACCTCGTCCTTGAGTATCCGCATCATCAGTTCTGCGGCTTGTAGCCCGCGTTGCCGCTGATCGATGTGTGGGGTCGTCTTATAGATGACGAGTGCTGTCGATTCGGCGACCATCTGTTCAGAAACATTGGCGTGTTGGTCGAGGGTAACAACAATGGGTAGGTCTCGACCGAGGGCATCTCGCAGTCGGCGTAGGACTTCACCGTCCCCATCAGGATAACTTTCGGCGACCATTGCGCCGTGGAGTGCGAGCAAAACGCCTTCATATTGCGGGACGGATTTGAGGTGCTGGATGAGCATATCGGTGAGTCGGTCGAAAGCGTCGTCCGTCACGGGTCCTGCGGGTGTTGCGGAAGCCATCATCATCGGATACGCTGTGTAATTGTAGTCCGTCGCGCCTTGAATAAAGCCGCCTATTTCGTGATGTGATTCTCCCCACGTTTTAATTATATTGCTGGCGTAGGTATGAGAGAAGGCGGCGTAATCGGTGGGTGTGTCGCTGAAGGTATTCGATTCGTGCATGATGCCGCCGATGGCGATTGTGGTCATGGGTGTTTACCTCAATTGGGCTGTCAGCAGTCAGGGCGTTCCGTTCCGCTACGCTCCACTTCACTCTCAGCAGTCAGAAGTCAAAAGTTTGGTGCGGTAAAGTTTAAAAGTGTTCTAAAGTGTAACTAAAGTTGTTGGGTCGTCAAGCATAACTTTGAACTTGCAAACTTTTAAACTTGGTTTCCGTCCTGATTGCTGAAAGCGTAGCGACCTGATCGCTGATGGCTAATAAAAAATCTATTGACGGGTACACTGAAAATAGTGTATCATTTAACCACATTTAGAGTAAAGTTGATAATTGTTTATAGGCACGCATTGGAATCGGAACGCGGAGTATGTCGGAGAACAGGACTCGTAAGAATCAGATTGAAGAAGCTATAGAGGTCGCTGCCGAAGCCCATCAGGGTCAGTATCGGAAAGGGACACGTACGCCTTATATTACACACCCTTATGCGGTTGGACTCATTTTAATGGAGGCGGGGTGCTCGGAAGCGGTGGTCGTTGCGGGTATCTTGCATGACACAGTTGAAGATACCGATCTGACCTTGGAATTTATTCAGGAACACTTTGGTGAGTATGTCGCAGGCATTGTTGATGGTTGTTCGGAGAACAAGGCATTGCGGTGGCGGGCACGCAAGACGGAACGTATTGAAGCACTCCGGTGGGCGAGTCCAGAAGTCTGCACTGTAACCTGTGCTGATAAACTTCATAACCTACGGACGATTATATCCGAGTATGATGTGATTGGCGATGCTGTCTGGGAACGGTTTCACGGCGGTGTTGAAGATCAGGCGTGGTATTATCGGAGTGTTCTTGATGCGATTTCCGAACGAGATGCGTCTTTACAAAATGGAGGGGTGCGTGCCAAACTCCCTAAACCTGACAGCGATGTGTGCTCGCAACCCGATGTGAAAGATCCTATACCTCAACACCAGGCTTCTGATGGCGATAACGTTCAGAAGCTGTCGGAGACAATAGATGTTGTAAATCCTCAACTTTTTCAACAGTTTCAGCAAGCTGTAGCCTATCTATTTCAAGGAGAATCTCAATGAAGATTGCGTACGCTTTTAGACGATGTTCATTATATCCCTACAACGGTGCAGGATTCCCTACCAGTGCCGCAGATCGAAAACAATTTTTGAGTAAAGTTAAAGAGATTGGCTTTGACGGAATTGAACTTCCGGCGATGAACCTACCTGATACTGAAGTTGCCAATCTCCGCTCCGAATTGGAAGGTGCGGGTGTGCCGTGTGTTGCGATACGCGGCGGTGGTGGTGCAGCGCATCCGCGTGTTGCTGCTGCGAACAAGCGGAGCATGATAAACGCTGTCGAGTTTGCTGCAAAGGTCGGTGCGGGTGTTGTTAATTCCACGGTTACCACGCCACCTCGCGACCCGAATGGGAAAGGCACATAC
>VXZL01000350.1 GCA_009845505.1 Candidatus Poribacteria bacterium
GTGAGCCGTACAGGAATCGAACCTGTGACCACCTGATTAAAAGTCAGATGCTCTACCTGCTGAGCTAACGGCTCAAACCACCAACATTTAATGATACCATACTTTCAGGTGGATGTCAAATTAAAACGCAAGAATTCGGGAAAAGTTTACGTTTTGGCAGGCTACCAAAGCGGTCGTCCTAATTGGACAATCTGGTCTCTATCGGGTCCAACAGAGATGATTGGAATTGACACGCCGAGATAGTCAGAGACGTACGCGACATAGTCTTTCGTCAGTTGCGGAATATCCGCCGCTGTACGCGCTTCAGTGAGGGGCTGTTGCCATCCAGGAAGTGTTTCGTAGACGGGTTCGCATTCCTCTAAGACGCTTAGACTGCTGGGGAAAGTCGTTATCCGTTCACCCTTATAGCGGTAAGCTACACACACTTGCAAATCAGCGAGTGTATCAAAGACATCGAGTTTTGTCATTGCGATGGCAGTGAGTCCGTTAATCTGAGCTGCATATCGGAGTGCGACCAAGTCGAGCCAACCGCAGCGTCTCGGACGTTGTGTAGTAGCACCGTATTCTTTGCCGATTTCCCGAATCTTTTCATCGAGATCAGGTGGCATCTCCGTGGGGAAAGGGCCGCCGCCGACGCGTGTGACGTAGGCTTTAGAGACACCGAGTACCTCTTTGATTGCCTTCGGACCGATGCCGAGTCCAGTGCAGACAGCACCAGCGGTGCAGTTGGATGAGGTAACGTAGGGATAGGTGCCGAAATCTATATCGAGCATGGTTCCCTGCGCGCCTTCAAAGAGTATTCGTTTTTCAGCGGCGAGTACGTCGTGCATGTAAGCGACAGTGTCGGTTACATAGGGCGCGAGGCGTTCTGCGTAGGCGTAGTAGGTTTCAAGGAGAACGTGCCGCTCGGATCCGCCTATTTGGAGTGCTTCGGCTTTGGTTTCGAGGTTGTAATCAAGTTTCTTTTGGAAATTGTCAAACTCGAGCAGGTCACCGACGCGAATGCCGGCGTGTCGGTTCATCTTATCGGAGTAAGTGGGTCCAATACCCCGTGAAGTTGTTCCGATCTTCGTAGCACTGCCCATCTGTTCCCACTGCTCGACCGCCTTATGATACGGCAGAATGAGGTGGGCGCGATCACTGATTTTCAAGTTATCGCTGCTGACTTCAACACCCTGTGCTTGTAACCGGTCAATCTCACCGAAAAGCGTCTCCAAGTTGATGACGACCCCGTTGCCGATAACATTCACAGTGTCAGGTCTAAGGATACCCGATGGGATTAGGTGAAGGATAAAAGTTTTTTCACCGAGAACGATGGTATGCCCGGCGTTATCGCCGCCTTGATAGCGAGCGACAACATCCGCATCTGCGGCAAAGACATCGGTCAGTTTTCCTTTACTTTCGTCACCCCACTGTGCGCCTAAGATGACAATGTTTGACATACAAAACCTCTTCTGAGTCCGAAACGAGCGAACAGCGTTGCCCTTTTAACGTTTAGAGAATTGGAAACGTGCGCGTGCGCCTTTCTGTCCGTATTTCTTCCGTTCGACCATTCTCGGATCGCGTGTCAAGAAACCTGCTTTTTTTAGGGAAGGCTTCAAAGATTCGTCTGCTTTGACGAGTGCGCGTGCGATGCCGTGTGAAATCGCGCCTGCTTGTCCGGTATTTCCGCCGCCCTTGACGTTGATGCGAACAGCATACTCGCCGCTCTTCTCAACGTGCTCAATTGGGCGTTTTGCCTCCTGCACGTGGTCGGATCGATCGAAGTATTCCTCGATAGGTCTCTTATTGACGAGAATGTTGCCTTCACCCCCAGGGATGATTCGGACGCGCGCGACGGATGTTTTGCGTCTGCCGGTTCCCCAGAATTGTTCAATAGCCATACTGCTCATAATCTCCATAGTTGTTGGTTATAAGTTATAAGTTGTTGGTTATAAGTTTAGTGCTGTAGCAGTGGCAACGGTTTTCAACATTACAAACCGCTCTTAACTCGACGAACGCCATACACACGTTCAGTGTTGATTCGTACCAACTACCAAGTACCAAAAACCAACAGCGAAGCGAACCAATAACCGAAAACTATTAAAACGTTAAAACTTCGGGTTGCTGGGCTTGGTGCGGGTGAGACGGTCCGGTGTAGACC
This sequence comes from Candidatus Poribacteria bacterium, assembly GCA_009845505.1. Classification (GTDB taxonomy): domain Bacteria; phylum Poribacteria; class WGA-4E; order WGA-4E; family WGA-3G; genus WGA-3G. Next base: position 2,144 of record VXZL01000350.1, read on the forward strand.
TTGAGTCCCTTCATTAGCTGTCTACCGAGGGAACCCTTTGGGAGCATCCCCTTAACGGCGTTGGTGATGATAGCCTCGGGCTTTAGATCCATCTGTTCGTTAAAGGTCCGATATTTATCGCCACCCGGGTAGCCGCTGTGCCTAAAATAGGTTTTCTGTTCCCTTTTATTTCCAGTGACGGTTATCTTCTCCGCATTCACGACAGCAACGCGAAAACCTAAATCGGCGTGAGGTGTGAATCGCGGATCGTGTTTGCCTCGCAGGACCTGTGCGATTTGCGAAGCCAAACGTCCGAGTATCTGTCCCTCAGCGTCGACGACATACCATTTAATATCTTTGTCTGCTTTCGGAAAATAGGTTTTCGTTTTCAGTACCATGATTTCCTGTTCCTTCAGCGAAATTGTGCTGTTCGTTACACAATTTATCTCTTTTACAAGGCTTTTTGTAGTTTGTTGTTTATCACATACAAACTTCAAAGGGTGTGTTTGTACGATTGTGAACACAACAAGACAATATTATATCATGGGAGCTGGCTTTTGTCAAATTTTTCGCTATTGACGGTTGATAGTCATTTTTATCCGTTTTTGTCTTTGCGATGTCAACTTCTTTTGTGTTATACTGTAACGTGCACACAAGGCCTATAGCAGAAATGGATTTAGATAATGCGTATCATTCTTTACACAGGTAAAGGTGGCGTTGGTAAAACGACCATCGCTGCCGCCACGGGTATTCGACTTGCTGCACTCGGCTATAAGACGATTGTCATTTCACTCGATGTGGCGCATTCACTTCGCGATGCCTTCGATAACCACGAAAAATTAGTTTGCCAACACGAAGAGAAACAGATCCAAATCAGCGAGAATCTCTGGATACAGGAGATTAACGTTCAAGAGGCAATCGTTGAGTACTGGGATGATGTATACAACTACATCCGTTCGTTGCTGAACCGCTCGGGACTTGACAATCTCGTTGCCGAGGAGATTGCGGTGTTTCCGGGGATGGAGGAGATTTGCGCCCTCCTCTATATCAACCAGTATGTCCGCGAAAAGCGGTACGATGTGATTATCTTGGACTGTGCGCCGACAGGTGAGTCGCTTCGGTTTGTCAGCATTCCGACGACGCTGGAGTGGTACATGAACCACATCTTCAAGTTGGAGCGGAGTCTTGCGAGGGTTGCGGGGCCAGTGATTGAACGGGTGAGTTCAGTTCCGATTCCGAAAGATAGCTACTTCCAGAATATCCAAGACCTCTTTGATAAATTGGAGGGGATTGAGGATGTGCTGACAGATCCGAAGATCACGACGGTGCGGTTGGTGACGAATCCGGAGAAAATAGTGATCAAGGAGACGCAGCGCGCGTTCATGTACTTTTGTCTTTATGGACTCTGTATAGATGCTGTGATTATTAACCGCATTTTTCCTGATGGGGTTGATAGTGCCTATTTTGAAGCGTGGAAACAGACGCAGCAGCACTATATTGAAGAGGCAGTGAACTACTTCTCGGACGTACCAATCTGGAAGGTGAATCTCTTTGCCGAAGAAATTGTAGGTGAAGCCGGGCTGCACCGGTTGGCGGATGCGCTCTATGCAGAGATTGACCCAGCGGACCAGTTTTCTAACGAAAGTCCATACCAGTTCCGCAAGACAGCAGATGCGTATCAGTTGTCGATGCGCCTTCCCTTCCTGACCAAAGAGGAGATCGGATTGACGAAACACGGGGATGAGTTGATTATCACGGTGGGCAATTTCAAGCAGCACGTTGCGTTACCACGGAGCCTCTCGAACAAAAAAACAACTGGAGCGAAACTGACAGGTGATCAGTTGGTGATTAAGTTTCAGGGCGACAGCAGTCGGTAAAGATGTGTGGGAGACGTATGGGCAGCAAGGCGGACAAGGCGGTTTTTACTGTAACAGGAATAACACTTTTAACGTTCTTAATAGCAAGCCGGGTTGGCACTATCTGGGTTCTGTATCCAAACGTCCTGATAGCAGTTGCTCTCTTCATCTATTGTATCCGTCAGATTGACGAAGATGCCTTACTGCTTTCAAATAGTTCCGTTTTTGGTCTTGCGATGACCTTGACATACCTGCCGATGGACTGGCTGTTCTCTCGGAAAGCGCGGCTGATCTTTTATCTACGTTCAGATTTTCTGGCGAGTGTAACAACACCGATTGGTATCATCCTCAACTGGGTGGTATTCGCGACATTGGCAGCCTACTGTTATCAGCGGTTCGAGATGATTTTCCGGGTCCGTTTTGTTGATGAATCCGACGATTCACAGGTAGGTTCCATAGGAATAGGTGTGTTGGCAGCGACTGCAACGGGTATCGGTGCTGCGTTTGGAAGCGTCATTATTTACGGACTTGGTGCGTCCCATTTGTGGGTATGGAATGCTGCGCAGGTAGATCAGATGCCCCAGATTGCATCGGTGCCAGCTTTTGTACCGGTCAGTTTTTTGCTTACCTTCTTGTTGTGTCCCTATTTTTTCGGTGTGGTTGGCAAGGCGAAAGACGCTTCGGGAAGTCGTGGGTATCAGCATGTGGGGGTGGCAGGAATCAGATGCGGTATTTTTATGGGGGCATTACAGTTTTTCAGTTTCCTTCTGTTCTATGTCTGGAAATAGGTGTGAGTTGACGAGTACAGAAGCGTATCGATAGGTGCTATGACATACAGAGACCCCAGAATTCTCTACTTTTTAATTCTTTATAAAAATGTGTTGGTGCGTCTCTTAACAAGAGCGTTCATAATGTCAAGGCACCCACTGCCTAAAGGCAGGGGAAACCTGTGCTTCGTAGACAACAGCGACTCTTGAGAATCGACTTACATCGTCTCCACAGCGGGATCGCAAGCAGCCCGTAAGATGTTTATCGCAGCGTTTACGTCTCTATCGTGGTGAGAGCCACATTCGGGACATGTCCACTGTCTATCAGAAAGAGAAAGATTTTTGTTGTGATACCCACAATCCGAACACGGCTTTGTCGTCGGTGTCCACTGTCCCACAGGACGATATTCACGATTATGTTTGAAACACTTGAACTTCAATATCTCAACAAACTGTCCAAAAGCAAGATCAGAGAC
>VXZL01000463.1 GCA_009845505.1 Candidatus Poribacteria bacterium
TGGTAATACTGAGCAATGCCCCTAAAAATTTACCGAGAAGGACAGTGTGTCGAGGAATTGAATTAGCTAACATCAATCGGAGCGTGCCATGCTCGCGTTCACCGGAGAAGGCATCAAAAGTGAATAAGAGTGCCAGCAAGCTCAAAACGTAACCGATAATGAATGCCCAATCTACTTGTGAAACGTCGGGTCCAACGCTCTTATTCTGGAGGTTAGCATCTGGATAGGACAGGCTCCAAGCCCCTTGGAGTAGGACGTTATCTTCTGAATCGGTGGCGAACACATGCGGTTCTTCTACTTCAACTATGTCTGATAAAAGGGTTTCGCCGCCCTCTGCACAGAAGTGGAGGGGAGACGGTTTTTTGTAGAAGTTTCCCGGACCGTGTTGTGCCAGTGTAAAGAAGCTATCGTCGGCGCGATCCCTTAAGCGATTCAGAGACTGGGTGGCAGCGTCCTGATACCGTTGTACCCGTTCCGGATGCTCTCGGAGATGCCGAACGGCATTGGTTACCATGAGTGCCAGCAATAATACAGTTGTTAGGGCAAATCGGAGGCTATTGAGATTATCATAGATTTCGCGTTTGATAATATGCCACATTTCTACACTTCACTCCTGACAAAAATCGAAAATATTATTGTGAACAGAATTAGGTTAATCATCAACAGTAGGAATAAATCCGGTAACGCTCGCTTTGCATTTACGTCTATACCACTCCTCTGAAAGGAAAACTGCGGGAGTGCGTCCCAGTCAGCAGTGCCGTGATCGGCAGCAAACCATTGTCGCGATTCAAATATCTTTTCGTCATCGAAATAGTCAAGGACTGCTTGTCGGTAATGTTGAACCGCGCTAAAAAAGTCTTGAATACCCGCTAAGTCGGTGCCTGCCCAAGCTTCCGTTGCCGCATCGTACAACCCAACCGGTGAAAATTTTAGTAGGGTGCGCCCGAGATTCGCGGGTTGGACGTAGATCGCCTCTAATGCCGGTTTACGGACAAGCCACGTCCGTTGGACAGTATTGACGGTCTCTCTATTGTAAAAACGGTAATAATTCTGTAAGAGTGGCACTTGTGGCTCAGATGCTGCGCCAATTTTTCCAGCGTAGAATCCGGTTTGGTAGAAATAGAGCAATATTGAAGGTTTGTCTTCACCCGTGCCCCAGGTAGATTCACCGCCTTCCACGTAAAATCCCCAACCTTCGCCGTTACGCGATAGGGGCCCTAAGACGGGGTCATTGCGGAGAACCCGCTTATTTTCTCCATCAAATTCTTCCCACATCTGTTTGATTTGATTGTAGACGGAAGCTTGCGTGTGTGGCTTCGGGGTGATTTCAACAGCGGTCAGAATCAGATTTGGATAAACCAGCACTAAAAACCCCCAGACGAACATGCAAAGCATAAGCGCGGTCCCGGTCCTGCGCGTCACGGCAGAAATGAGCATGCCGAGCAGATAGAACAGCGACACATACACAAGTGAGGTCAGCACAATCCCACCAATACGCAGAAAATCAACGGTGTTCAGGGAAATCGTAGTGGAGGTCGTCAGGAGAATAATGGAGAAAAGAAGGCTCATCAGCAGCGGCACAAGTAGGCAGAGCATCGCGCTGATGTATTTGGCAAATAGGATGTCTCCGCGCCGAATGGGGTGCGACAGGACAAGGCGTAGCGTCCCGCGTTCCCGTTCGCCAGCAAGCGCGTCGTACGCGAAAATCAGGGCGATCAGACTTAGCACCCCTTGAAAAACAAGCGCAATGTCAATTGAAGTAAAGAGATTGAGAAAAGGATTATCTGTCCTGTGCTTCTCGGCATCCCAAATCGTTGGCACAAACCCGTGGTATACATTAACTTTGTTACCCACCCGCTTGTCTAATCCCAAATTGAAAATGCTCAACGGATTCGGGGAACGATGAGCAACTAGCCCTCCAAGGTAATACGAATAGGTTTTCTCCTCGCGTAATTCTCGGTAACTTTCTTGGGTAGCCGTATTGTAAGCCGTGAGTCGTTGTTCGTAGTCTTTGAGGAGTACAACGGCATTCGCGACGACAAGCAGCAGTGTGATGAAGACGGCTGCGGCGAACCGGAATGTCATTAGATTGTCGAGGAGTTCTCGACGGATAAGTGTGATTAGCATCTATTATACCTCCACACGCACAAACGCAAGATATGCGCCTGAGAAAAAGACAACGAAAAATAGAACTAATAGTAATAAGTCCACTGCCGCAGTATTAAAATCGCGGCTGAGACTGAGTGTATCTTCAAATTTCGGAACTGCCTCTGGATTGACAGGTTTCTGTGACATGCCTTCACGGACACCAATAATATGAGGACTGTCGGGATCTGCTCTATCCATATCCCCGACGAATTCTCGGTATTCGCGGGCGTAGCGTTGCACGTTCTCCACGAATTGTCGATGCCGTTCAAACCCCGTTCCAGCAAAAGCTTCAAAGAGGTGTTGGACAATCGCAACGGGCGAAATGCGGGTGACGGAACGCGCCAGTTGGATTTGAGCATATTCCTGGTTTAAGCGTTCATGACTCAAACGTTCTCCCTGTGCAGCACCCTTGGTGACATACTCCGCTGTCAACTGCATTCTTTCAGTTGGTAACTCACGCGTGCCTTGCAAACGAGTATTGTATTCACCCCCGAGTTCACTGTAAAGTCGATTATGGCGTTCCCTGTATTCATCATAAGTCATCGGATTTGAAAATCCACTTGCGATAGAGGCAAGTGTGCTCGGTATAAAAACCACAAAGGAGACCCACATCAATAGGAGTATCACAAGGCTTGTCGCGTTTTGCTGCACACGCGATGACACTAACAGACCTAACGCAAGAAACAGACACAGGTACAGGACCGCAACAAAAAAAACAATTCCCAAACGGTTCCACGCCTCAGCACCGAGTTGGACATCGTTGGATGCGGAAATTATCAGTAGGTTCATTAACACTGCAAGCGTGAACGGGGCACTAATACTTATCAATGCGCCTAAAAACTTGCCAAGCAGCACAGTATGACGTGGGACCGAGTTCGCTAACATCAATCGGAGTGTCCCGCGTTCACGTTCACCGGAGATCGAATCAAAGGTGAACAAGATCGCGATGAGGCTCAAAACGTACCCAATCACAAATCCCCAATCTACTTTGATAGTGGCCGGACGAATATTTTTTGAATTGGGAGTCCGGTACCGATATGACAGATACCAAAAGGTATACAAGTCATTCGTAATCCGAGAGACAGATTGGGAGATAGTACCCGGTAAAACGATGTCCCCCCCATCTGTACAGAAATGAAGCGGAGACGGTTTTTTGTGAAGCAATTCGGGACCCCATTGCGCAATTTCATATAAATCTGTCCGAGCCCTTAAGCGGTTCAGCGATTCTGTGACGGCATCATGATATTTCTGTACCCGCACAGGATGTTCCCGAAGATGCACAATAGCGTTGGTCAGCATCAAGCCAAAAAGCAACACTATTGCCAAAGCAAACCGGAGGCTATTGAGATTGTCGTAGAGTTCGCGTTTTGCGATATGCCAAATCATTTTTTTTGGCTGTCGGCTGTCAGCAATCAGCTTTCAGCAAAGATAGGTTGTGCCTTATGAGTAATTGTAATCAGCAGTTTGTAGCAGGAACTAAACGATCAACTCTGCAAGCGTCTCTTAACTGACCGCTGAGAGCGCAGCGACCTGACCGCTGACAGCCACTTTACACTTCACTTCTTTGAAAAACCAGAAGTATCACTATAAAAAGCAAGAGGTTCATTATTAGTAACAAGAGTAAATCTGGTAGTGCTCGTTCTATGTTCACTCTCACATCGCTTCTCTGAAAAGAAAACCGAGGTAAATTGTCCCAATCCACCATCTCCTTGTCTGCAGAAAACCATTGCCGAGAGCCGAATGCATTTTTATCGTAGTAATAGTCAATTATAGTCCGTCGATACGTTCGTGCTGCCTCGAAAAAATCTCTGAGTCCGTACAGGTCTGTCCCTGCCCATGCCTGCGTTGCAGCATCGTACATCCCGACGGGTGAAAACCTCAAAAGGATTCGATCAACTATCGCTGGCTGAACGAAGATAGTATCAAGTGCTGTTTTTCGGACAAGCCATGTTCGCTCTGCGGCATCAACGCTTCGTGGTACGAGGAAGCGGTAATAATCCTGCGCGTGTGGCACCTGAGGTTCGGATGCCTCATTAAGCTCCAAAACGTGCGCGCCAGCACCGTAGTGATAATAGAGGACCGATGCATCTTCGTAAAAGTATTCATAGGCGAAACCTGACCGTACCATACCAAAACTCGGGTCCTCCCCTGGAACCGGATCATTCGCAAGGAAGTGCTTTCGTTCTCTATCGAGTTCCTCCCATATCTGTTTAATTTGGTTGAAGGTGGAGACCATCCGTGCTTGCGAAGTTTGTGGTGGAGCAATCGCGGCAATCACCACATTCGGATATACTAACACCGAAAATCCCCAGACAAACATGGCAAGCATCAGCGCGGTACCGGTTCTGGTGGTTGCTGCTGAAATCAGCATGCCGATGAGGTAGAATACCGACAGATACGAAATTGAACTGAAAATAATCCCACCAATGCGGAGAAAATCCCCAGTACTCAGGGAAATAGTGGTGGATGTTATCAGCAAAATCATTGCAAGGACCAGACTCATTAGCAGCGGTACCAGTAGACATGTCATCGCACTGATGTATTTCGCAAGCAGGATTTGATCACGACTGACCGAATGTGTTAGAACCAGACGCAGTGTCCCGCGCTCGCGTTCTCCTGCAAGGGCATCGTAGGCGAAAATCAGTGCTATTAGGCTCAGGACTATCTCAAAGATAAAGACAATATCGATCGAAGAGAAAAGGTTGAGAAGTGGATTCGTTGTCCCGAGCATATCAGCATCCCACAGCGTCGGTACATAACTATGAGATATCCAAGTTTCGCTCTCTAACTGTTTATCTAACCCTACATTGAAGATACTCAAAGGATTTGGAGGACGGGCAACGTCCAATTTCCCACCCGAATAGGTTTTTCTTTCCCGCAATTGCTGATGATGCGTTTTGAGAGCAGTATTGTAAGCTGCCAACCGCCGCTCATAATCTTTGATGAGTACAGCGGTATTTGCAACCACAAGCAAGAGCATAATCAAGACGGCTGCGGCGAAACGGAATGTCATTAGGTTGTCAAGGAGTTCTCGGCGAATAAGTGTGAGTAGCATCTATTATAC
>VXZL01000626.1 GCA_009845505.1 Candidatus Poribacteria bacterium
GTCCTGAACGACTCCGTTTTTGAGTCCGGCTTTTGCTGCCTGTTCATAGAGGCTATAAGCATCGGCAGTGGTAGTAGCTGTCGGTTTTTCACAATAGATGTGCTTACCGGCGGATATTGCGGCTTGGACGGCATCGACGCGACGGGATGTAACCTGTGCGTCAAAGTAAACGCTGTAAGCATCATCAGCGAGCGCAGCGTCGAGATCTGTGCTCCACTTCTCAACGCCTGTTGTTTCGGATAATTTCTCCAGTTTCGCTGGATTCCTGCCGACAAGAAACGGGTCGGGCATAATGACTTCACCGTCCCCAATCGGGATGCCGCCGTCTTCGGCGATTGCCAAGATGGATCGGATAAGGTGTTGGTTTGTTCCCATTCTACCGGTGACACCGTTCATGATGATGCCGACGCGGTGTGTTTTTTCAGTCTGATGGGTCATGTGTCTCCTACTACTTAACTGCTTGTCGGGGTGTGCCTTGATTTTCTGACAGAGATGCTGTTGCAGCTTGTTCCCTCGTGGTGGTGGTTTCAAGCTTGAGGTTTTCTGCCTCTAACGGTTCGATCGAAAGCCGGTATCCGAGGGCTCTAAGAATTGTTCCGAGTCTATCAATCAGCTGTATATCGTTACTGGTGAGCGCGTCCGAAAGGACATGTGGTTTAGTGTTGGTTTGCTTGGCAAGTTCAGCAATTCCGCCTTGGGCTTCTACAACGATTTCAAGCAAGAATAGAAATGTGTCCATATCCACATGCGTTGGGTAATCTTCAAGTGCTACTTGGAGGTGCCCAATCGCTTCATCGCGATCGGCGAATATATCTATAAGGTACTCGCGGTACGTTCTCATTTTTTTCATGGGTGCATCTCCTTGTACTCCAACCAATAGGTTTTTGCCCGTTCAATGTCGCGCGTCTGTGATGATTTATCCCCTCCACAGAGTAGAAGAACAACGGCATTATTCACTTCACCAAAATAAATTCGATAACCTACCCCGAAGTGAAAACGCAACTCAAATACCCCCTCACCGACAGATTTGTAATTTCCGAAATTGCCCAATTTAAGAGATGCGAGGCGGGTCCGAATACGTCTTTGCGTTTTCCGATCTCGAATTGTGTTCAACCATTCTGTGAAAGGTTCTCGACCATTCCGAGAACGGTAGATTTCTATCATTCTCGGGTATGTGCTACGCATCGTTTATTATTCTACTTCCTTATTCTATTCCCAATCCACACGAAAACGGATAAACCTATCTAAGGTTTGTCAGTACATTGGGGGGCTGCGCCTTCTGGGAGTGGGGGTGCGTCCACACCGGCTTTTGGGAGGGTGCCGGTGAGTTCCTGCTTCCAATGCGCCACATCGCCTGCGGGTCCATAGCAGTAGACCATGTGCATCGGTGTGTCACCGGTGTTCGTCAACTGATGGAAAACCCATGAAGGAATAAAAACGGTCTGACCTGCGGAGAGGGTTTGACGTTCCTCACCGAGACACATTTCGCCTTCGCCTTCAACGATGAAGTAGATTTCTTCCTGTTCGTGGTTGTGCCACGGCACTTGTCCACCGTTGGGTTCTAAGACGACGAACCCCATACAGAACTCGCCTATTTGGATCGGGGATGCGCCACCGACGAGATTTTTGGTGCGTCTACGGGCGGGATAGGTGCGCCCTTCCATTTCGTTTACATCTGCGATTAGCATAGATGTTGTCCTTTTTAATTTTAAAAGCTCCTGGTTTTTTTCGAGGTCACAAACTGAAAGTTTGTGCTACAAATAAAATCGTGTGTAGTTACGACTGTGCTTATTCAAAAAGTTCTGCTACTTGACAAGAAAAGCCTTCGATGACCTGTTCACCCGTGAGTGTATCATTCCGAGTGAGCAATGTAATGTCTGTCTCCGAACGGTAGACCGTGACTGTTTTGGACCGGGGTTTAATCACCCATACGAGTTGTGTCCCAGCCTCAAGGTAAGCGAAAGCCTTTTCTTCAACCTGATGCCATATATCCGTCGGAGAAACCACTTCAACGGCGAGGTCTGGTGGGACTGGAGATGCTTTACTGCGATCCTCGGGTATATGTTCGTTTGAAAGAAACGCGATATCTGGTATTAAGACGCGCTCCCTAACTTTAAAGCCTGTGTCCGGTATGTAGACCCGCCCTAATTGATTTTCACGAATGTATGAATTTAACGGTGAAATTAGGTTCATACTAATATCACCATGCTCCATTGAGGTAGGCGGCACTGGGACTAATTCTCCTTTAATGTATTCATATCCCTCTAAATCGCTTTCGAGGAATTCCTCCAACGTCATTGTAGCAGTGTCAGGAGGAAGGCTTTCTTGGGGAGATGAGCGGATTTCTTGCGCTTCCATTTTCTTGTCCTTCGCGGGAGAATCGAAGATAGGAAGACTGGAAACGTAGAAAATTTCCAACCTTCCCACCTTTTATTTTTTGTCCTACGTTGCTTCAATGACAGCCTGCGCTGCGGCGAGACGTGCAATCGGGACACGGAACGGGGAACACGATACGTAATCGAAGTCTAATCCATAACAGAACTTCACGGAATTCGGTTCTCCGCCGTGTTCGCCACAGATACCGACTTTCAGATCGGGACGTGTCGCTCGTCCTTTTTCAGAACCGATTTGCAAGAGGCTACCGACACCATCTTGGTCGAGAACTTGGAAGGGATCGTACTCAAGCACACCGTTTCTGACGTAATCATCAAGGAATCTCGCAGCGTCATCCCGACTCATTCCGAATGTGGTCTGTGTCAGGTCGTTGGTGCCGTAAGAGAAGAATTCCGCCTCAGCAGCGATTTTCTCAGCCGTGAGTGCTGCGCGTGGCAATTCAATCATTGTTCCGACGAGGTATTCGACCCGCGTTCCACTCTCTGCAAAAACGGCTTCAGCGGTATTAACAACAACTTCGCGCTGCAAAGATAATTCGTTGATATGCCCAACGAGAGGAATCATAACCTCTGGCAACACCGATATGTCGCGTTTTGCAACATCAACAGCAGCTTCAAAGATCGCACGGGCTTGCATCTCGGTTATTTCAGGGTAGACGATACCGAGTCTACATCCCCGGTGCCCAAGCATGGGGTTGAATTCGTGCAATTCTTCAACACGCTCACGCAATTTTTGCGGTTCAACACCGATCCGTTCTGCGAGTTCGAGAATCTCAGTCTCATTTTTCGGCAAGAACTCATGGAGCGGTGGATCAAGCGTACGGATAGTAACCGGATAGCCAGCCATCGCCTCAAAAATACCGATGAAGTCCGAACGCTGATGGGGTAGCAGTTTCTCCAATGCCTGCTGGCGTTCTTCCGTGTTATCTGCGAGGATCATCTCACGAATAGCGTCAATCCCGGCACCGAAGAACATGTGTTCCGTCCGGCAAAGCCCGATGCCTTCTGCGCCAAATTGCCGGGCGTTTGTTGCATCTTCGGGAGTATCGGCGTTTGTACGGACACCTAAGGTTCGGACTTCATCTGCCCATTCCATGAGCGTTCCGAACTGTCCACTTAATTCGGGTTGAATGAGTGCTACTTGTCCATTGAGGACATCCCCTGTCGATCCGTTGAGTGTGATATAATCACCTTCAGCATAGCGTTTGCCCTCAGCGTAAAATTCCCGCGCCTCTTCATGAATAAACAGCGCAGAACATCCGGCGACACAGCTTTTACCCATGCCGCGTGCGACGACAGCGGCGTGGCTTGTCATACCGCCGCGCGCCGTGAGGATACCCTCAGCGGCATCCATACCGCCGATATCCTCCGGTGAGGTTTCAGCACGGACAAGGATAACCTTTTCACCCTTGGCTGCCATTTCTTCAGCGTGAAGTGCGGTAAAAACGACTTTTCCAACAGCTGCCCCCGGAGAAGCAGGCAAGCCTTGTGCGATAACCTCCACCTGGGCCGCCGGATCAACACTCGGATGCAACAACTGATCCAGATCGTTAGCGGGGACACGGGTCAAAGCCGTCTGCTTATCGATTAAACCCTCCTCAACCATCTCAACGGCGATGCGGACAGCAGCCTGCCCTGTGCGCTTGCCGTTACGGGTCTGGAGCATGTAGAGTTTACTATCTTGAATCGTAAACTCCACGTCTTGCATGTCGCGATAGTGCTTCTCAAGCCGCAAACCAATATTGACCAGTTCATCATGTATATCAGGTAAGATGTTTCGCAATTCAGCGATCGGGAGCGGTGTCCGGATACCAGCGACTACGTCTTCGCCTTGCGCGTTCATAAGGAACTCGCCGTAAAATTGGTTTGCACCCGTTGATGGGTTGCGTGTAAAGGCGACCCCTGTCCCGGAACTTCCGCCCATATTTCCGAACACCATTGCTTGAACGTTAACAGCAGTGCGTCCGAGTTCTTCAGAAATATCGTTAAGACGGCGATAAGTAATCGCGCGCGGGTTTCCAGACGACTCAAAAACAGCATCCCGCGCCATATCCAACTGCAATCGCGGTTCATCCGGGAAGTCTCTTCCTGTTTGCTGCTTGACAACCGCCTTGAATTCCGTGACGAGTGCCGACAAATCAGCGGCTTCCAATTCAGTATCTAATGTAACGCCCTTCGCGTCTTTCTTTTCTTCAAGCAAATGCTCAAATTCGTCGTGGTCAACGCCGAGTACAACGTTTCCGAACATCTGTACGAAACGTCGGTATGCATCGTAAGCGAAACGCTCGTTTCCGGATCTGGCGATGAGTCCCTTAATGGCATCATCATTCAAACCGAGGTTAAGAATCGTGTCCATCATACCCGGCATTGAAACAGCGGCACCGGAACGGACAGAGAGAAGGAGTGGATTTTCAGTATCACCGAATTTTGCGCCGAGTGCGTTTTCTAATTTCACCAGATTTTCGTCAATCTGTCTATCAAGTCCGGTGGGATACCGTTTGTCGTTTTCGTAGTATAATTTACAGACTTCAGTGGAGATAGTGAAGCCGGGCGGGACAGGTATACCGAGATTGCTCATCTCTGCGAGATTTGCCCCCTTGCCGCCAAGCAGGGTCCGCATTGTAGCGTTGCCTTCACTTTCACCGCCTCCAAAGAAGTAGACGTACTTCGGTTGTGGCATCAAAAGCCTCCTATTTTTGGCTATTAGCCATCAGCAGTCAGCAGTCAGTAGGTTTTGTAGCAGTCCAATATTTGTTAACGCTACAAACATTTCTTTACTGAGAGCCAACAGCCGATAG
>VXZL01000104.1 GCA_009845505.1 Candidatus Poribacteria bacterium
GTATCAGCACGGCATAGATGACGAGTTGGCTCGCTCCCCCGTCTTTTGGTGAGACGGCAACCGCTGCGGTCTCTTGGATTGCGCTGACGACATTAAGGACTTCCTCAATCTCTGCGGAACTTATTTTAATACCACTCAGATTCATCGTATCGTCAACACGACCGAGTACCCGATACTTAGTCCCCTCCAGCCAAGGTTCAGTATCAAAGCCGTTACCTAACCGTTCAAGTGCATCGCCGTGACGACGCAGATTCGGTCCTGGCGTTCCTGCGAAGTAGACCTCATTGTGATCGGCGTTAAGGAGACTTGTAGAGAGACCGAGGGAGGGTGGCACGATAAAGACTTCGCCGTTGTCAACTGGATTTCCTTCATCATCGCAGAGTAAGAAATCCAAACCGAGTGCGGGTGTTGTGAAGGTCGAAGGTGCAGCGGGTTGAACCCGCGTCCCGGTCACATAACCGCCCCCGATTTCGGTGCCGCCGCAGTATTCAATTACCGGTTTGTAACCCGCCAAGGACATCAGGTACAGCATTTCCTCTGGGTTAGAGCATTCGCCTGTTGAACTAAACGCTCGGATTGCCTGCCAATCAAGTCCATGCATGCAGTCAGTATTTTTCCATGCCCGGACAAGCGTCGGCACGACACCGAGCATACTCACTTTCGCGTCCTGCACAAATACGCCAAAGTCGCGACCTGTCGGTACGCCGTCGTACAAGGCGATAGTCGCTTTATTGATAAGGCTTGCGTAGATGAGCCATGGACCCATCATCCAACCGAGGTTTGTATACCACGCAAGCACGTCACCTGCATGAATGTCGTGGTGTAGGTGAGCATCCGCAGCGCATTTGATGGGGGTGGTATGTGTCCACGGAATCGCTTTAGGTTCGCCGGTGGTTCCAGAGGAAAATAAAATATTAGTATGTGCATCAGGATCGCACGGGACAGCAGTAAAAGTCTCTATTTCACTGAGAAAGTCGTTCCACGTTATATCCTCCTCCCGCTCGTTCTGTGCGATGGTATTATTGCCTTCATTTGAAAAGAGAATGGCTTTCGGTGCGTTCGCAGCAATCACTTTCTCATATAAAGGCAAGTGTTTCCCTGCCCTATTGATGTAATCCTGCGTGAAGATGGCTTTTGCTTTGCCTATTCGGAGACGCGTGGCTATTTCATCTGGTGCGAAACTGTCGGCGATTCCGACGACAACACATCCTGCCTTAACGATTCCGAGGTAGATAGCGACAGATTCAGCGTTCATCGGCATATCAATCGCCACCGCATCTCCGGGTTTTAGTCCAATATCTACAAGTCCATTTGCGACTCGATTCGTAAGGCATGCCAATTCGTGATAGGTAAGCGTTACGAGGTTATCCTCGCCTTCGCGTTGTGCAATAATCGCGATGGCATCATTGGTGGCACTGAAGCAGCTATCGACGATGTTGAGTTTCGCGAGGTGTGTTGCAGTGCCTGTTGCGTCTTTTTGTGCTTCGGTATTTGTTTCAGTTGCGTTAATGCCCAGTCTGTCAATCATCATCTGCCAGAATGTGTCTCGGTTGGCAATTGACCACGCGTGGAGTTCAGGATAGGTTTTGATGGAGAGTTCCGTCATAAGATGCGTGATGTTCGCTTCGGTAATGTCTTCGTCGGTAGGAAACCACGCCGGTGGGGGGCCGTATGTTGCGTGATCGAAGTCGGCGTACACGGTGTCGTAAAGGAGTTGGTGGAGTGCAAAGGGGTGTTCTGGTCTGAGGATATAGCGCGATATTTCGTACCAACAGGCTGTCGGCGACTGTGTTGACATGAGTCGGTTGACGGTTTCTGCTATCTTTGATGCTTCTACCTTTTCCAATCCGCAGGCGATGAGTTGTTCAGAGGTTAGCATGCGACGCGCGTTTCCTTTTTTAGACGTTACGGGTAGCTGGGAGGGTATCATCTGTTTCCAATTCAACGAATCTGTAGATTTGATTCAAGGAGAGTTCTGCCCCGATTGAAACAAATGGTAATACATCCGCAAGCGCGCGAAATTCGCTGAGGAGCCACTGTTCATCTTGACGAAGATAATGCTCAACTCGAACCTGATCCTGCGAAATCAGGATATATTCTTGCAGTGATTCTAATTGCCGATAATGTGCGAATTTCTCGCCCCGGTCGTAGCTTTCGGTTGACTCAGAAAGCACTGCAACAATGACCTGCGGGTTGGTGAGTATGTCAAGAACGTCATCTTCAAAGCGAGGTCTATCACAGGTAACAGCAATATCTGGATAGAAATAGGAGACTCCCGCACCAATGCCGACGCGCATATCACTGGCATAGACTCTACATCCGCGTTCCGTCACTTGGTTGTAAAGTCCATTTGCCGTATTCATCGTGATAAGATTATGTTCATTACTGGCACCCGACATTGCGACGATCTCACCGCTGAGGTATTCGCTTTTGAGCGTCGCCTTGCGTTCGGCAGCGATGTATTCTTCGGGGGTTAGATAGGTTCGGGCTGCAATGGATGACATGTGGGTATCCTGCTCTATCAACTAACTTAGGGTGAGATTCAGTAATTGACAGTATAACATACCAATGGTAAAATTACAACAATTCTACAGAGATGAAAAAGGGCGAGGTTAGGAAACCTCGCCAGCAAAAAACGAGAATGCTTTGAAAAGGAGAAAGGTAGACGATGAAAAAACAGAATGAGTTTCCACCCGGTTGGGATGAAGAACGTGTCCAGAGTGTCATCGCATACTACGACCAACAGACAGAGGATGAAGCCGTTGCCGAAGCTGAAGAAGCGTTGGAAAATGAAACCAGTGTCCTCATAGAAGTTCCCATCGAGCTCGTTCCTGCTGTGCGTGAATTGATTGCTAAGCACGCCGCAGAAAATCCACTACAGCCGGAACAAAGTTCCTAACGCTTTGCTATTCAGGTGCTAATGCCCGCAACCGATCGACGACCCTTGTAACCTCATCAGCAACAATATCCACCTCTTCAGCCGTGTTGTAGCGTCCCAAGCCGAAACGGACAGCCGTCAACGCCAATTCATTCGGAACTCCCATTGCAACCAAGACATGTGATGCCTTCACCGACTCCGAATCACATGCAGACCCTGTGGATACCGCAACACGCTTAAGCCCCATCAGTAAAGCATGACTTTGCACACCCGCAAAACAGAGATTCAGATTGCCCGGGAGCCGTTGTTTCGGGTGTCCGTTGAGATGAATGTCATCTAAGTTTTCTCTGAGTTTCTGATGAAGTGCGCCGCGTAAGGTAGACACATTACTTTTTCCCGATGCCATGTAATTTTTAGAAAGTTCGCACGCCGCACCTAAACCGACAATCCCTGCGACGTTCAGTGTGCCGGGTCGCACCCCTGATTCCTGTCCGCCGCCGTAGAAAAGCGAGCGAGGCTGAGGGATGTCGCGACGCAGATAAAGCGCACCAATCCCCTTCGGACCGTAAATTTTGTGTGCCGTCAAGGATGCCAAATCCACACCGAGCCTTTTCATATCCGACGGCAACTGTCCAATCCCCTGTACGGCATCTGAATGGAAAAGCACACCGTGTTTCGCAGCCACAGCCGCAATATCGGATATCGGGTTTATCGTGCCGACCTCGTTATTCGCATACATGAAACTCATCACGGTCGTCTCTGAGGTTATCGCTGCTTCAACATCATCAGGACTGACCCTCCCGTATTTGTCTACGGGGAGATATGTCGTCTTAAATCCTTCAGCCTCTAAGGCGTGGCATGTATCGAGGATTGCGTGATGCTCCGCTGCGCTTGTAATGATGTGGTTTCCCTTGTTTCTACAAGCGTAGGCGATGCCCCTGACGGCGAGGTTGTCCGATTCAGTCGCGCCACTGGTAAAGAATATCTCTTCAGCTGAGCATCCAAGCAGTCCAGCGACTTGGTTACGCGCCTTCTCTACAGCGTCTTTCGCCATCGTGCCGAATGAATGTGTACTGGAAGCGTTGCCGAAATGCGTCGTGAGGTGCGGCATCATCGCTTCCAACACTTCGGGTGCGATTGGCGTTGTTGCATGGTTGTCCATGTAGATGAGGTTATTCATCGGTGTAATTTCTTTTGTAAAGCGTACTTATATTGAAAAGGTGGTGAACGGCGCACGGAGTGCGCCTACTACTTTTAAAGCCGCTCTCTGAACATGTCAATCATACCATCAGGTGGGTCAAACGGCAATTCGACGATTGTGTTCGTTAGTCCACTGTAGTAAATGCCCAGAAGCAGGTTGAATTCAGCGAGGGATTGCTTGAGATGCGTCGGATGTACCTTACTCTCATCGTCAAGCCATTCAAAAACTGCGTCGGTAAGTCCACCTTGCGCGATGACATCCTGATCGCCGTAGCTTAGGGCCCCGCCTTCGTATCCAGTGCCCGGTAGATTACGTTCCCAACTTTCAAACCGCCAGTGAACGAATCCTGTCTCACCGAACACACAGACGCGTTTGTGTCTATTGTTTGAGGTGTCGGGTAGCACGCGGGGTGCCATTTCTGGACCGAATGCGACTGAAGCTTGCACGCCGTTTGCGTAAGTGACGAGTGCTGTAGCATTTGCAGGTGAAGGTTGCGCCGAATCGAGTTGTCCGGCTCCGGAGATTTGCCCCTGCACCTTCACCGGACGCGAATTATCGATATAAGAAGACACGAGTTGTAGGACGTGTGG
The DNA here is from genome assembly GCA_009845505.1 of Candidatus Poribacteria bacterium. Classification (GTDB taxonomy): domain Bacteria; phylum Poribacteria; class WGA-4E; order WGA-4E; family WGA-3G; genus WGA-3G. The sequence continues at coordinate 4,670 of VXZL01000104.1, forward strand.
TGCCTGATCGACGGGTGGGTTGCGTGCGCTTGCTTCTATAAATTTAATCGCTCCGATTTTTCCTTCGGCGACATCTTGTTTGAGTGTGAGGTTCTGTGGGTGGAAATTGAGTTGTGTGTTAACGACGAACTTCGTTTTCGTGCGTTCGGCGAGTTCAGAGATCTGCCGCCAGTCTTCACTCTCGACAGCAATCGGTTTTTCGACGATAGCTGCAGGCACGCCGTGTTCAGAGGCTTGATTCATGAGTGGATAACGAATGCGTTCGTTGCTGCCTCGTAGGACGGGTGCGGTAACGATGTGTAGTAGATCCGGTTTTTCTTTTGATAGCATTTCGTCGAGGTCGGTATAACGGGCATCAATCCCGAATTCATCGCCGAAGTCGTTGAGCAGGTCTTCCTTCATATCGCAGATCGCAGCGAGTTTACCGCCCTTGACGTGTTGATAGGCGCGAGCGTGCCCGCGTGCACGTCCCCGACACCCCAAAATCGCGCTTTTGTACATAGTTTTCTCCTTTATAC
>VXZL01000604.1 GCA_009845505.1 Candidatus Poribacteria bacterium
CTGGTAGAGTTCCGAAACGCTTGGAAAAAATCCATTGTCGATCGATTTGGATTTTGCATTGTATATGTCTCATTTCGATGATTGTTGGTGCTTATCTACTCATTAAACTACGAGCGTAATTCTCGTAACTCTGGTCTCGATTCAGCATACGTTAACGGACGAGATTAAGCTTCATATTTCATAGCAAAATGGTGCTGTCAAAACTGCTGCTTGCTAAAACTGTTCCATCTATTGCGGCGAGAGGATCGGCGTATCCATACGACCGATTCTGTTTACCTTCCCTTAATATCTCCCCATGTTGTTGTCGCTTTTCCGTTGGGTTGGACGGGTAGAAGTTCTCCATCCATTGACAATTTGATTTCATCTTCGGTCAGGACAGTACTCCATATCCTGACCTCGTCAATGAGACCATTCCACGTTTGTGCGTACCCTTGGTTGAGCGTCCCAATCCATACAGGTTTTTCGCCCTTTCCAACTTCATCTTCAGGGTGATCTACTTCGTTTTCGAGCTCACCGTTAACGTAGAGCAGCTGCTTCTTTGTATTGCCGTCATACACGTAGGCGAGATGCATCCATTCTTTATCTTCCAAGATGGATTCCGATGAGATTTGTTGACCGTCCTTGGCGTTCACTCTTGCCCAGAACTTGCTCTCGTTCCACGAAAAAAGGTTATAAACATCCGAATTCTGCCATGCTGCGCGTTTGGAAACGATACCTCTTGCAAGTGCATCTGGTCCCAAAGGTTGAACCCAAGCTTCAACTGTCAACTGTTTCATGCCTTCAAGATCGGGGTTGTGTGCGACTTCGACAAAATTCGCCGCACCGCCATCAAATTCAAGCGCACCGTTGATTTTGCCCTTGACCCATTTCAAATTCCCTTGGATACTGGCTTTATTTTCGTTGCCAGAGGCATCTTTGGGGCTTTTCCCTGTCCCATCGTCAAAGGGTAGATAGAGCAGTAATGTCTCTTCATCGACTGCTTGTGCCGTGTAGATACCGACAACAAGCATAAGTGTCAAAAGAAAAGAAAGTATTCGCATGATTGTTCCTCCTTGCGTATTATTCGTATGGATCTACTTTGATCCCCAACATCCGTGGTAAGGGATCAGGATCGAGGTTGGCGACATCGATACCACTATCCATGGCTTCCATTGCTGCAAGTCCCGCGATCTGACCTGTCGTCATCCACAACGGCTCCATGCGGAGTACCGACATTGCAACGTGAGTGCTTGACATCGCAACCGGCACGAGTAGGTTGTTCAAATGTTGAGGCAACATAGCACCGTAAGGGACTTGACCAGGTTGGGCGGGTCCATCGGCTTTTTTTGGATACCAGAGGATACCCTCCATGAAGCCATGTACTGCATACCGTCGATCGTGACAGGGGTGAACGTCAAACGAATGTTCGCCAATGGCGATGGCGTGGTCGATTTGCGGGGTTCGTCCGGTTTTCGGATTAACAGTGAAATTGTGCTGTGTTACCAGTGCTCTGCCTTCAATGCGACGACCTTGACGGACATAGATTTGCCAGGGCCAATGTCCCGTATCGGTGAATTCGTCCTGATGAAGTCCCGCTTGTCTCCACAAATTACGCGTGTTCTCTGGGACCCTCAGTTCATTTTGAAGGAACCAGACGTACCCTGCGGCGTGGTCAAGGTGAAATTGGGCAAGTCGTTGCCGGTGATGTCGCTGTGCCTCTGGCCACGTCCAACTGATACCCGGGCAATTCAGGCTGGTCAACCGATCAATCGAACCGTTTAGTTGATACTTTTTGTTAGGAAGTGGTGTGCCGAGTCCTAAGTTCTGTATACGTCCGGTTGCGAAATCATCAAGTAACGGTAGAAAATCTTGTAGGTGTTGTTCGTAAGTTGCTGGTTTTTCAATTGGGACAATCTTATCGGGATCCGTCGTAAAAATGCTCCTCACACAAAAGGCTTGGATGGCAGGCGACGGTTCCCCGGTATCAGGCGTTAGAATCTGTTCTCCTGTTTTCCAGTTCATGTAGTGTATACCAGCGCGAGATTCTCCATATTCTTCAATGCCTTCACGTCCAACACGGTAAGGCACACCTGCTGCTGCCGCGAGGTCGCCTTCGTAGGTCCCGTCGATGAAGGTCTTTGCGGTTACACGCAGCTGCGATTGGTTAGAGACTTCCAGTTTTACCGTTGTGATGCGATCTGCCTGTACGGCTGCATCAACCAAATGGTGTCCTCTCAGAAACGTTAAGGCATCCGCTTCGGCACCAAGAAGTTGATCGAAAACACGTTCTGCGACCGACGGTTCATAGAACCATCCGTCTTGAATAAGCTTCCAATCGGGAGAATTCTCTCCAATGGTTTGCCGATATTCTTCGCGCACACCGTTAATGAACTCGATGACCAGTCCACCGAACATCTCTCGCCGGACGGCATCTGTTGTTGATAGTCCGCTTGCCATCATGCCGCCAGGATGTTGCTGTGGACACGCGAGAATAACTTTACACCCGCGTCGGGCTGCTTCAATGGCGGCGGCGCAACCGCCGGGGGTCGAACCGTAGATAAAAACATCGCAGGACAGGACGTGGTTTGTCTTTTTTTGCGAAGTTGTATCCGTATGAATTGATTCTGATGAATTTGTCATGCTTCCTGTTATATCAATTTATAGGCTTCCAGTGTTCACTTCCGTTACAAAAACGTCCAAAGCAGGTTCCTCAACTTCAAGTTCCTCTTTTCCGAAAGTCTCAATATAGAACCGAATTGCTGAGGTTACGTCCGCAACGCTTTCTTCATAAGTGTCGCCTTGACCTATAACAACACCCTTTAATCCCAGTGGATAGGCGACATAGCCATCAGTATGTTTTTCAACGATAACCTTGAAGGGTTGCATCTTGTGCTCCTTTTTTCTCTCAAAATTCATGAATTACCAAACCGCGAGCGTAATGCCCATAAGCCTTGTCCGGGTTCGCTGATGTAGAAAAAGCGCGCGGATCGGTGCGGTTGGAAACCGCACCTACCACGGGGGGAGGAATCATCGTTGAACCCGTCAACAAGCGTCTCGGGGTTGTATTCGGCAATAACTTCGTTTACAGGTCTCCACTGGTAGCCGACGGATTCAATCTCGTTTTGTGTGAGTTGTTCGGTGGCATAGATGACCTTGAAACGTCCTTCGGTACTGCCGTGGATTAAGTGTGCAGCCGCAGAAAGGTTTTCTTGCAGTTCCGGGTTTTCTGAGACTGCCTTGAGCGTTGCGGGTGTACCGCGATAGCCGTACTTTCGGATGAGTCGGTCGATTTCTGCGTCCTCCCCGAATTCTCGGAGACCGGGCGCGATGATAATTAACTCACCGTCGTCTGCCATTGCCATCCGTGTGCGGTAGATCGCCTTATTGCCGAGCCATGTGCTTTTAAACTCTATTGGGTCCAAATAGACGACTACTTTTGATAAGGGTTCATCTAAGAACGTCATGTTAACGGTTCTACTCAATTCCGCGGCGGTTTCAAAGGTCTGTGCGTCATCGCCGACGTAGAGTCCACGCATCACACGTTCGCCAGTGGTGTCTGTATCCATGACGCTCATAACGTACAAAATGCCGAGTTGTTTCAGATGGTGTGCGTGTGCGTAATTGAGGACTCTTCTAACCGAGGTATCCGTTCTTCCCATCAAGCGTTCCATGCCGTCTACGGCACCGAGGAAATGGGATTTGTTAATCATCTCCACGCCGCCTGCACCGACGAGGATGTTCTTGAATCCGTTAGCGATGCCGATAACTTCGTGTGGGATGACCTGTCCGACAGAGATAATAAGTTCGTAGTCTCCTTCTACGAGACGACGATTTACAGCGACAGGGATGCTGTAATCGAGTTTGCCACCCGAAACCTCTTGGACTAATTCCGATGGCACTTCACCGAAGTGATAGAGTCCGGTGCGCCAGTTGTGGACATGGTAGGTCGCCTTGGGTAAATCGCCGTACATCTCGGCGATCTGTTCTTCGGTCATCGGTGCGTGTGTACCGATAGCGGGGAGGATATCGAAGGTGGTGCCGTTTGCAGCGTCCCATAATTCATATAGGATTTGGGTGAGTTCACCGGCATTTGAGTGGAGGCGTGTTATATCGGGCGGGATCACCAGAATCTTTTTTGGGATGCCGCCTAACTTGAGCAGTGCCTCGTGGAGTAAGGCGCGCTTTTCTTTGGTTGTGATAACGGTGTCTTTTCCACCGTGGGCAATGTGGGTTGACATTTTTTAATTTCCCTTTAGTAGGCATCCTTGATTGCACCCCAGGTTATGCTGAGTTTATCCTGTGGCTCGACGGGTAAAACGAGGTCTTCGACGGCATCCCCGATAAAGATGTTATCAATATAGACGAGTCCGTAGTTGCCGAACTTGCCGGTTTTGAAGTTTCCGTCTTGACCTTCCGTGGCTGGGTCGATTTTGTCAAAGGGTGTCTTGTCCTTCCGTTCTTTGAGTTTGAAGGTGAATTTATCGCCAGAGAGGATAAGTTGTGCGCGATACCAGACTTCAGGATCATTTTCTACCATCCCATCTTTAACTTTCGCCCAACCCCCTTGGCGTTTGTAGAAGTGATATTCTCTACCGCCTTGCCGTCGGTCACTCAGGTAGAACTTCTCACCCTCCTGAAAGCGGAAGACGACACCCATGTAGAAGTCGTCAGGAAACATCATGTCCCATTCGGCGACGTAATCGTCCCAACCTGCATCACCGACAACATAGATAGAGCCGCCGACATCGTGCCGCGATGCGTTAGAGGCTTTGTCAGCGGTCAATAAGACTTTATTACTCGCTTTTTTCGGGTCGGCGACGACTTGGGCAACAGTATTCCCGTCGTGTCCAACTTCCCATTTACTTGGCTCTGCTCCGATTTTATCCTTTTCAAAGTCGTCGTGGAACAGTAGCACTGCCGATGCTTGTACTGCTATACTGAGACACAGCAAGGACACAACAATTTTGAGCACAACTTTTGTTTTTTCAGAAATTTGGTTGCATCGGAAAAGAGATAGATGTCTAAAAAGCATTTTCTTCTCCTTATTGAAATAGGATGGGGTTAAAAGCCTCGCTAACGCAGGTCAAGGCGAAATTTGAATTTATGCTTTGCCTTTGGTTACAAAAGTGATTTCAATGTCAATCTGGCGCATCCAGTGAGCATTAAAACAGCAAGTA
>VXZL01000417.1 GCA_009845505.1 Candidatus Poribacteria bacterium
ATTCTGTTACAATCGCGGGCCCTGCGATTCGATTGCCGGGTTGCAATGCTTCACGACGGTAGAAATCAGTTGGAAGTGCTTCACCTTCAAAGATAACAGGACTTTGGATAGTAAACGCTTTAGCGGCATCAGTATCGGCGAGTGGGACCGCTTGGATGGGAGGTTTATCGGTTTCGCCGATGGCTGTAAGGCGGAGGTTCACCATCTCGGCTGGTGCATCGGTTCGGGCATAACCGAAGCGTTGGGCGTGTGCAGCGTGGAATTTCTCAACAAGCGTCTGTATCTCCGCTCCGATGTTGTGGGAAGGGTTTGTAACCCCGATACCGAGGTGATAAGGGATATTTAGTTCGTAAGATTGCCCTGCATACCGCATATCAAGGGAGCGATTAACTTTGAGTTGATCGGGTGTAAACCCTTCCGTCTTCATCTCGTTTTCGGCGCGGGTGAGGAGCGCGTCGAATCCTGCGTCTAATGCTTTAGCGAGTGCTTCGTCGCTGTCCTTTTCAAGCTGCCACAACACTGTCTGTGAGTAGTCTTTGATGACATCTGCAAAGAGCATCCCGTAGGCAGAGAGTAGACCGCCGTTTGGCGGGATGAGGACTGTTCCGATGCCGAGGTTCTCTGCCATAAATGCGGCGTGTAAACCCCCGGCACCGCCGAAGGAGACGAGCGTGAAGTCGCGGGTATCGAATCCCCGTTCCACAGAAATAACTTTGATAGCGCGTTCCATGGCGGCGTTGGCAACCTTGAGAATGCCGTCGGCGGCTTGCAAAGGCGAGATACCGAGATGCGACGCAAACTTTTCAATGTATGCGCGAGGTTTATGGATGTCAAGGGACATCGCGCCTCCCAAAAATTGGGTCGCAGCGATACGGCCTAAGAAAAGGTTCGCATCGGTTACCGTGATGTTTTCGCCGTTGTTCCCGTAACAGATTGGGCCCGGGTTCGCGCCTGCACTCTCCGGTCCGACACGTAATGCGCCGCCTGTATCGACAGTCGCAATCGAGCCGCCACCGGCACCGACGGTATGGATATCGATGAGCGGCACCTTAATTGGCAATCCACTAATAGTACTTTCCGTCGTGAGGGAGATACCCTGATCACAGAGACTCACATCCGTTGAAGTGCCACCCATATCAAATGTGATAATCTGGTTGTAGCCAGCGGTTTTGGCGATTTGATAAGCACCCAGAACACCGCCAGCGGGACCGGAAAGCACAGTACCAATACCCGCCGATTCACCCCTGTATAGCAAGTTTTCAGCGTGCGATCTACCGTGAAAGGTCCTCGCAGAAACGCTACCGCCGTTGGAAAGCATCAGACGAAACGACTTCGGAAACTGCTTTGACTCTATGAGTGTGGAGAGATGTCGTTCCAAGGTAGGACGGATGTAAGCATTCGCAACGGTGGTGCTGAAGCGGGCGTATTCTCGATATTCTGGCAGGACTTCGTGTGAGCAGGAAACCGGTATCTCAAACCGTGCTGAGAGGTGTTCCGCAACAATCCGTTCGTTTTTTGGGCTGACGTAGGCGAAAAGGAAACAGATTGCGATGGCATCAGGTTCTAACGTGGCGAGTTGGGTCGCGAGGGCGTCCAGTTCATCCGTTTCAATCTCAGTTTGGATTTCACCCGTGTGCAGGGTCCGTTCTGAAATACCGAAACGTCGTGCAGCAGGGACGAGCGGTGCTGCACGTTCCACGAAGAAGTCGTAAAGGTCTGGTCGTGATTGTCTACCGATCTCTAAAACGTCTTCAAAGCCTTTCGTTGTGACGAGGGCAATACGCGCCCCTCTGCGTTCAAGGAGTGCATTCGTTGCGACCGTTGATCCGTGAACAATCTCCGCTTCTTCAGCAGTGGTGTCGTGCTTATGTAGGATTTCACCTACACCTTGTATCACGGCATGTGCAGGGTTTTGCGGCGTGGATAGGACTTTGTGCGTGAACAGCGAGTCGTTGGTGTGCATCACGATATCGGTGAAGGTGCCACCCGTATCGACCCCTATCTTTTTCATTCTATCTCGGATTTCCTGTTTGAGCATCTTTTTTATCGAAAGTGGTACAGCGTATCTATGGTATATTCGTCGTTAAACGACTACGTTTTGGGGGCTGCCTTCCAGAAAGGCGATGATGTTATCTACTGCGCCTTCATTAAGGAGTTCAACGCCTTCAGGAGTCATATCGGCACAATGTGGTGTTAAGATTACCTGCTCGCAGGTTAAGAGCGGATGATCAGCAGGGAGCGGTTCCTGATCGTAGACATCAATAGCGGCACCACCGAGATGTCCGCTATTCAAAGCAGAGATGAGGGCATTTGTATCAACCACGCCGCCACGTGCGACGTTGATGAGCAGCGCACCTTGCTTCATTGTGGCGAGTTCGCTTTCACCGATGAGATGCTGGCTCTCTTCTGTTAACCTAACGTGCAAGCTGACGACATCGGCGGTCTGGAGCAATGCGTCCAGAGAGACGAACTGAACACCTAATTCTGCCGCGCGTGCTGCTGAAGGGTGATACGTCCACGCGATAACCTTCATCCCGATGGCTCGTCCGAGGCGCGCCATCTCAGCACCGATATGTCCAGTGCCAATAATCCCCAAGGTTTTCCCTTGAAGATAGACGTTGTCCATGCGGGGCCAGCCACCTGATTTCATGGACGCTGTCAGAAAAGCTGCCCGTTTGGCGAGCCCAAACATCAACCCGAACCCGTGTTCTGCGACAACGGGAGCAGTCCGTCCGGGTTGATTACAAACGGTAATTCCGCGCTTTTTCGCTTCGTCGAGTCCAATCATATCGGTTCCAATCGAACAGAGCGAAATGAGTTTGAGTTTCGGAAGTTGCTGCAATAGTTCATCGGGCCACTTGACGAGTCCGCGCGAATTGATGAGAATGTCTGCATCTTCGGCGCGACGGAGTTGTTCTTCGTGAGTTTCGGGTCGGTCGGCGTAGATAACGACATCGCCATACGGTTTCAGGCGTTCCAGGTGCGGTGAACCTTGGATTTGCGGGGGTGAATCACCGGGGACAACGATTTTGAGTCTGTTCACAATTTGTTCCTTTCTACTTTTAGAAACACTCCCAATACAGCGCGACAATCTCTTCAGCGGTAGCCTGTCGCGGATTGTTAGCTGGACTCCCACTTGCGATGGCATCGACCGCCATCTGTTCGACGACAGACTCGAATTTTTCTTTTTCAATACCGATTTCACCGAGTCGCGGCATCTGGATGTCGGCGACAAGCCGTTCAACGGCAGAGATTGCTGCATCTGCTTGGTGCATCGGCGATAATCCGTCAATCGGTTCACCCATAGCGCGCGCAATATCGGCGAAGCGAGCAGGCGCGCCGACGACACTAAACGCCATCACGTCGCGGAGTAACACCGAATTTGATAGTCCATGGTGAATATGGAAATACGCACCAATCGGACGGGACATGCCGTGGACTAAAGCCACAGATGAATTGCTGAACGCCATACCTGCGATAGACGCACCAATCATCATATCCGTGCGAGCGGAGACATTTTCGCCATCTGCCCACGCTTGCCGGAGCGAACCTGAAATCATCTCGATTGCTTTCAGGGACAGGGCATCCGTTATCGGTTGGGCGCGTTTAGAGATATACGCTTCTATCGCGTGCGTCAGGGCATCAACACCGACTGCCGCCGTCAGATGCGGCGGGGTTGTGAGGGATAGCAACGGATCTACGATCGCAACGGATGCAAGCAGACACGAACTACTGAGCATCATCTTAACGTTCCGTTCTGTGTCTGTGATAACGGTGACTTTGGAGACCTCGCTGCCCGTCCCGCCTGTGGTCGGTATTGCTATAAGAGGCGTTCCTGGATTCGGGATTTTATCCACACCCATGTAATCGGCGAAATCGCCGTCATTTGCCAGTTTCATAGCGATGCCTTTTCCGCAGTCGATAGCACTTCCGCCGCCGATGCTCACGATGACATCGCAGCCTTCGTCAGTGTATTGTTTTAAGCCGTCTTGCACATTCTGTAGCGTTGGGTCGGGGGTGACATCAGAGAAGGATGAGGAGGTTATTCCGGCGTTGTGTAAATTGTGGGCGATGTTGTCGGCGTATCCGATTTTGGCGATACCCGGATCGGTCACGATGAGTGCGTTCGTTGCACCGAGCCGTTTCCCCTGTTCACCGGCGTTCTCAGATGCACCTGCGCCTGTGATTATTGTGGGTGGGAGTGTTAGTGTTGTAGGCAATTTTTGATTTCCTATGAAGATGTCCTGTTCAGTTGGCTATAGAGTAGATTAAAGGCAAATCACTGATCTGGGTCTGTGAAGAGAGTCCGGGAAGAAGTTCTTCGCCGTGTTCTAAGAGCCACTCAACAAGCAGATCGACTGCGTCTTGTAGATTCTTTAAAGCCTCTTTTTGAGTATATCCCCAACTTGCTGCCCCTTTATGCTCCAGAGCAGGGATATACGCCCGCCAGACGGCTTTCTCATCTGGTTCGTCGGGCCACTTGTCTTTTTCTAACACAACCTGAAGCGCGAACGTTTTCATCTATTCCTTTAGTAGTTAATACCCGTACCGTTTAAAAATTCCTCAATATTTCTACCAATCGTTGGGGGTGGGAGTGGCTCATTGTCGCGATGAAAGATTTCTATCCACTCGTCAACAATCTCACATAACTGCCGATACACCTCTACTTCATCAGGACCATGGGAGCACGGGCCGATGATGCCCGGACAATATCCGATAAAGCATTCGTCCTCGTCTGACCATTCCACGATTTTGATGTACTTCGCGCTTGCATTCATTTTTCAGACTCCTCAATTCTTCTTTTCACTAACTTTTCTTGGAAGGACTTAGCGTCATCGCCAAGTTTGCCAGAAATCGTAACCCTTGGTCCTTTCGGATGCTTGAAATTTCGATGGCTACCTTTTCCACCTGTGTTGATGAAACCAGCTTTTCTTAAGTCTGCGATGAGTTGTCGTATTTTCCTTGGCATAGCGTATCATAAAGATGATCGGATGTCCAGTTCTTTCAGTAGAATCATAAAGGCGGGCTGGATATCCCTGTTTTCAATAAATCGAAAGGCACAGAACGAACTTTCATCCTCTTTGATGGTTCATAAGGGGTTGAAGTGCCACCGTTTATTCAGACCACAATTTAGCAAATTTTATCCAAGTTTTT
>VXZL01000023.1 GCA_009845505.1 Candidatus Poribacteria bacterium
CAATTAGAATTGGTATTATACTAAAGTTTGGATAATTCGCGTTGCATGCAAATCGATTTTTCAAGGGTATCGCGCTTTTTTTGATCTTGATACAGACATAATAAGGAGAACAAGGATGGCGATGTTTGAAAAGGAAGGACGTCTCGGCTATGTCCCGACCGAAGAACACAGCCTCTATCCAGAAACTGACGGTAAACCGATGGCAGCAAGTGACGAGCATAGACGTGTGTTGATAGGGATCCTCCGAGGACTTGAGTCGTTTTTTCGTGACACCCCAGATGTGTATGTCTCTGGGGATATCCTGATGTATTATGTTCAAGGGGACCCGCGTCGCGTCGTATCGCCGGATGTACTTGTCACTTTCGGGATAGGTCGGAAGGCGCGTCGGACGTATCAGGTCTGGGTAGAAGGCAAACCCCCGGATTTCGTGATGGAGTTGTCGAGCAAAACCACATATCAAGGAGACTTGACGGAGAAGTTAGATCTTTACGCTGAGTTAGGGGTTTCGGAGTATTTCTTGGCGGATATAGAAGGTCTGTATCTACCTTCGCCTTTGATGGGTTTTCGGTTAGTAGCCGGTCAGTATCAGGCAGTGTCGCCGGATGCGGCTGGTAGCATTCACGCGTTGAGTCTGGGTTTAGATGTGCATTGTGTGGACGGGGATTTACAGTTTTATGATCCTGTCAAAGATGAATGGCTTCAGCTGCCCGAAGTGGTAGCAGAAACCCGTGCTGAGGAAGCGACTGTCCGTGCTGAGGAGGCGACTGCCCGTGCTGAGGCGGAGTCGCTCGCCCGCCAGGAGGCGACCGTCCGTGCGCAAGCTGCGGAGTCGCTCGCCCGTCAGGAGGCGATGGCTCGCGCTGAGGCAGAGTCGGAAAACGCACGCCTCCGCGCCGAACTCGCCCGATTACGGGGCACCAGAAGTAATAGTTGAAAAAATGTTTGAAGATATTCTTTCAGCAACAATTCGGGGAGCAACCCCACTCCTACTCGCCGCATCAGGTGAGGTCATCTCCCAGCGCGCCGGTGTGCTGAACATCGGTATCGAAGGGATGATGCTCTTCGGGGCATTTTTCGGGATGGTTGGCTCGTTCTACACAGCAGAACTCGTTATGATTGCACCGTGGTTCGGGCTTTTGATAGCAGGACTCAGCGGGCTTCTCGCCGCCGCACTCTTTGCGCTGTTCGCAATAAGACTGCGTGGCGACCAAGTCATCATCGGCACAGCAATGACACTCTTGGCATTAGGATTGACTGAGGTTATCTATCAGCAGCTCTTTGGCGAAACAGGAATGGCACAAGGCGTACCAGCGTTTCAGCAAATAGATATTCCTCTGCTCTCACAGGTCCCTTTTATCGGGAGTGCGCTGTTTGCACACAATGTTCTCGTCTACATTGCATTCTTGTCGGTGCCTTGTGTCTATTTCTTCCTCTACCATACGCAACCCGGACTCCGCATACGCGCCTGCGGTGAGCATCCAAGAGCAATCGCCGCTGCCGGTGCTAACGTCCTCCGTCTGAGAACAATGTGTTTATTATTCGCCGGAGCGATGGCAGGTATCGCTGGCGGCTATCTCTCCCTCGCCGATGTCCCGTATTTTACACCCGGCATGACAGTCGGTCGTGGGTTTATTGCTTTAGCGATTGTCATCTTTGGGAAGTGGCATCCTGTGAAGGCGTGCGGTGCAGCGTTGCTTTTCGGACTCGGTACAGCCCTCGATGCACGGTTTCAAGCACTGGGATGGGGTATTCCGTATCAGGTATTCTTAATGCTACCTTACGTCCTCTGCTTAGCAGTTTTAGCAGGTTTTGTCGGGCGTGCCGAAGCACCCCTCGCGTTAGGAAGACCCTACGAACAATCAGAGTAGTTAAGCGCTGTTCGCTTATCGCGTACCGTTCTTCGCGATTCGCGGTATGCGGTCCGCTATCTGCTAATTAAAACGTACTCCCAAGACGCAGGTGAAGCCTATTCGTAACAGTGGCTGGAGCGTATCCAAACGGAATCGCATAATCGATGCCAGCAGTCAAAGCACCTAAATCCACATAAACTCCAGTACCGACGGAAGATGGCAGACGCGTTGAGGTGTTAGCATCCTCCAACGAACCCCAGACATTTCCCGTATCAAAAAAGACAGCACCGCGGAGCGCAGAATAGATCGGAAACCGCAGCTCTGTATTAAAAATGAACTGCACATCGCCACGATGAATACCCGTCCTGTCTGCTGGACCCAGAGAACGTTCCGCATAGCCTCGCACCGTCGTACTACCGCCCGCCCAAAACCGCTCAAAAGAGATGAGTTCCGCCCGTCGATTGGAACGTAAGCCACTCGTAACACCCAGTCGAAGGGCCGTCGCTAACACAAGACCACCCACAAGCTTCTGATAATAACGTGTGTCGGTTGTTGTTTTGACGAAACCTGTTTCCCCTTGCAAAAAACCACCCGCATATTCAAGTGTAAGTGCATTATACATACCGTCTGTAGGGTTTAGGTATCGCACACGGCTATCATAGGTCCAAGAGAAACGCAAACTACTGACAGTCGTCTGATACGGATCCCATTCTTGCAATAGGGCAGACACCGGCTGGTCGTCTTGCATCAGGGGTGGAACCGGTTGGCTCAAGTCTCGGTAGCTATATCGTAAATCAACGTAGTCAAATTGCGATAGTCGCCTACTGAGGATGAAACTCCCTTGCAGTGCCCGCACGTAATCGTCTATCTCCAATTTCCTCGCAGATAACTGTAGACTGCCACGCGTGCGTCCGATAAGCCACGGCTTGGTGAGCGTTGCATTCAAGAGATACCCTAACTCATTCCGCCATCCGATCCCCGCACGCAAGCGTCCTCGGATGTTCCTCTTAAACAGAAAATTGCTGTCCGTCAACTCACCTGTCAAGCGAGGACCCTCTGCCAAACTATAGCCACCACCGATACTATACGCTCGCGACTCATGTTTCTCTACTCTTATCAAAACGGAATTGGTTTTAAGATTTTCTCCGACCTCATTTTGACCCGTGAGTTGTTCGATTCTGAGACGCTCCGCCTGGACACCACGAAAAAGTCCCAAACTGTAGAGGCTTTGTTGCGCACGGCTTAACTTCGCCGATGTCCAAAGCGTTCCTTCAAGATGTCGGACCTCCCGTTCAAGCACATGCTGCATTACCACATCCGTATCACCTTCAAAATAGAATCTTCCAAACGCCACCTGTTCACCTTCTGTAACCACAGTAAGGCGGAGAATACCGTGTTCAAAAACTTCAAGGTGCGTTGCCCGTTGTATCAGTGTATAGCGAGGGTTACCCTCAAAGTTTTGGAGGCTCCAGCGTTCACCAACATTGGTAGCTACGAAAACGCCTTCAAGTCCAAGGTTATGCTTTCTAAAGGTATTCCGAACTTCTAAGGGGAGTTTGCCTTCTGTGAGGGATGCCGAAAAATCACCTGCTGTTTGAAAAACGGGTGTTTCCGTCTCTGGCAGGTAGGTGCCAATGACGACGGCATCAATGTATCCGAGTTCACGATAGGCTTTCAGAATCGCATCTTGGTAGACATTCCGCTTGAGGGATGTATTCGGTTGTGGAAGTGGAAGTTCGTCTTGCAAGCGTTCGAGAAGCGTAGCAGTATCCAATGCCCAATTCCCACCGATGTCCCACCGGTGGATCATCTCCTTATGTTCCTCAACAATGATAATACGTATGCCGATTTCACCGACGGTCTGACCTTCTGATTTCTGTTTATCGAGGGTCGCTCTGATAGCCGCATTCGGATAACCCGCTCTCCCATATAAAAGACTCAACTTATGCACATCTGTATCAAGTTCTTGTTCAAAAAAAAACTGCCGCTGTTCTCGTCGGAACAGCCCTTTGGTGATGCGGGCTTGCAGATTCGGTATAAAACCTATAATCGGTTTTATCGTCATTTCCCGGAGGAGTTCTACATCCGAAAACGCACGATTCCCCGCAAAACTGACACGACTGACCACATATTGCATCCCAGGGTTAATCGTAAGCATGATTTCTGAAGCATCCACGACTTCCTCGTCCACAGTTGTGTCATGATAACCCGCCGCTTTAAAATAAGATTTTATCCGCCGTTCCCACACAGCAGTTGTGGAAGTAGTTATTAGCGGAACTATATCTGCCCTGAACGTATCTTGAAGCGATAAGGGAACTTCACCGTCATCCGTAACGAACTTAAAATTCACGCGCTTGCCTTCACTCACCTCAAATCGCAGCACACCGGTTTCACGGAAAAAGGTCGGTGCGATAGTAGCAGTCGGATAGTTATTTTCTCGATAAATCGCTTGCATCAATGCTACATCGGCATCCACACCGGATTTGTTATAAACCGGATGCTGCCGGCTGAAGGTGCAGGCGGCTTCAAGTCGGTACGTGGGAATAGCAGAATTTCCCTGAATTTGCAACTCCTTAATAGACGAAGCATCGCC
Source organism: Candidatus Poribacteria bacterium (assembly GCA_009845505.1). Lineage (GTDB taxonomy): Bacteria > Poribacteria > WGA-4E > WGA-4E > WGA-3G > WGA-3G. The sequence continues at coordinate 4,444 of VXZL01000023.1, forward strand.
CAAGGTTATCTCATAGATTAACCTGACGCTGGCGGGACGATGGTTCCCTGATTCCTGCGATTCAACTTCGGATGGGATATCTGAAACTGCGACACTTACGCCAAAATACCCATAATCTTCGCACACCCGCTTAATACGGCTAATATCGGTCTTGATGATTTCAGGGATATATGTACCTTCCGGTTTCGATGTCAATACCTCGTCGATGGCGACTCTAAATTCACTGTCCGAAACACCGAGGATCATGATTTCTTCGATACGTGCGAAAGGGGTCAGTTGATAGGTTAGCGTAACCCCATCAATACCATCTTGGGCATAGACATGGATTTGAGCATACTGCTGTGTCGCGTAGAGTGCCTTAACGCTTTGTTGAATAGCGTACCGAGAGAACGCATCACCAATTCCTACCGCTGTCTGGTTTCTGAGAATGTTGAGTTGTTCTGTAGTTGACGTTACAGGTTGCTTATCAATCTGATATTCTATCTCTGCAACGCGCGTGCTTGTGATTTCTATGGGTGCGTCCGCATACACAGAGCTAAAAAAAAAGCAGCACAGGAATAGGATAAAATAAGTCATTGGTTGTTAGTTTTTGGATTTTGGGTAAGAGGTTCCCACTACAATTTACCCCTTCATCAGCGAACACAAAGTTAAGTAATGAAAATTATACAAAAATGCCGA
>VXZL01000257.1 GCA_009845505.1 Candidatus Poribacteria bacterium
GACATCGACTCACTGCCAAACAGCGTTGACATTACACATATTATCATAAATGACGACACACTGGAAGGGATACAACATCGGGAGTATCCCATATTTTCTGTGCAGTATCATCCGGAGGCATCCCCCGGTCCGCACGATGCCAGTTATCTCTTCTCGCGTTTTACAAAAATGATGGATTCTTAACTACAAGTAAAAAAATGCCAAAACGAACAGATATAAAAAAGATCTTAATTATCGGATCCGGTGCGATTATCATTGGTCAAGCGTGCGAGTTTGACTATTCAGGAACGCAGGCATGCAAGGCACTCAAAGAGGAAGGGTATGAAATTACCCTTGTCAATAGTAATCCTGCGACTATCATGACGGATCCGGATTTTGCCGATCAGACCTACATTGAGCCGATTACAGCGGACACCGTGGAACTCGTCATTGCCAAAGAACGTCCACAGGCGTTGTTACCGACGCTTGGTGGACAAACAGCTCTGAACGTGTCTGTCGAACTTGCGGAAAATGGCGTATTAGATAAGTACGAGGTCGAACTTATCGGTGCCAAATTGCCAGCCATCCAAAAAGCAGAAGACCGCGCCCTCTTCAAAGAGGCAATGATAAAAATCGGATTGGATGTCCCTGAGAGCGGCATTGCACATTCCGTGCAGGAAGCCCTTGATCTCGTTAAAGGGATCGGTTTCCCCGCAATCATTCGCCCCGCGTTTACGCTCGGCGGCACGGGCGGTGGGATTGCTTACAATATCGAAGAATACGAAAAAATGGTCGCCGCCGGTCTCGCGCTAAGCCCAATCAGCGAACTTCTTATCGAAGAATCCGTTATAGGTTGGAAGGAATTCGAGTTGGAGGTTATGCGAGATGGGGCAGACAATGTCGTCATAATATGTTCGATTGAAAATGTCGACCCGATGGGAATCCACACCGGTGATAGCATCACCGTTGCACCTATTCAAACCCTAACAGACAAAGAATATCAATTAATGCGGGATTCGGCGATTAAAATTATCCGCGAGATTGGTGTTGACACCGGCGGCTCGAATATCCAATTCGCTGTTGATCCGAAAACAGGTAAACAGGTGGTCATTGAGATGAACCCTCGCGTCTCTCGGAGCTCCGCGCTCGCCTCAAAAGCCACTGGATTCCCGATCGCTAAGATCGCTGCAAAATTGGCTGTCGGTTATAATTTGGACGAAATACCCAACGACATTACAGCTGAAACGCCAGCCTGCTTTGAACCTACGATTGATTATGTTGTTGTTAAAATTCCGCGGTGGGCGTTTGAAAAATTCCAAGGCACCGATGAAACCCTCACGACACAAATGAAATCCGTTGGGGAGGCGATGGCGATCGGTGGGACCTTTAAAGAGGCACTACAGAAAGGATTGCGGTCGTTAGAGACCGGGTGGTCTGGATTGGACAACCATCCACTTGATGAACTTCCACTGTCCGAACTTCCGAGTAAACTCAGCATTCCGAACGTCAAGCGTATTTTTTATATCAAAGCTGCCCTTGCGCGCGGAATGAGTATTGAGGAAATTCATGCCTACACGCACATTGATCCGTTTTTCCTCTACAATTTGAAGGAAATCGTTGACTTTGAACAGACCTTGTCCCAACCGGGGACGCAGCAATACATAAAACAGCATTTACAAGATCCCGTGTTAAATCACACGCCACAAAACTGCGAACCTGATGAGATACACATAAAGAAACTCTTGCAGCAAGCAAAACAATTCGGATTTTCGGACCGACAATTAGCGGACATCTACGACGTATCCGAGGGCACCATTCGTGAATGTCGAGAAGGGCTCGGCATTGAAGCGACTTTCAAAACCGTTGACACCTGCGCCGCAGAATTTGAGGCAGAAACACCCTACTACTATTCTACCTGTTCCAGCGAAGACGAGGTACGTCCATCTGATAAACCGAAAATCATGATCCTTGGCGGCGGTCCAAACCGTATCGGACAAGGCATCGAATTCGACTACTGTTGTGTCCATGCTGCCCTTGCGCTGAAAGATGACGGTTATGAAACCATTATGGTGAACAGCAATCCCGAAACCGTCAGTACAGACTACGATACTTCGGATCGGCTCTACTTTGAACCGTTAACGCGTGAAGACGTTTTAAATATTTATCACAAAGAGAAACCTTTCGGGGTCATTGTTCAGTTTGGCGGACAGACCCCATTAAACCTTGCTATCGCGCTCAAGGATGCAGGTGTTCCGATAATCGGCACCAGTCCTGAAGATATTGCTCGCTCCGAGGACCGGAAACTCTTCAAAGCGGTATTAGATGAAATTGGATTGATGCAATCACCTAACGGGACAGCAACATCAAGCGAGGAAGCTGCACCTATCGCTGCAGCGCTCGGCTATCCTGTTATTGTTCGTCCATCTTATGTTTTAGGTGGACGTGCGATGCAAATCGTTTACGACGAAGAACTCTTACATGAATATATGCATTCTGCCGTTCAAGCCTCGCCAGAGCACCCAATCCTTATCGACAAATACCTTGAAGAGGCGATCGAAGTAGACGTTGATGCAATCTCCGATGGAGAAAAGACGGTGATTGGTGGTATTATGGAACACATTGAGGAGGCGGGTATCCATTCTGGAGACAGCGACTGCGTTTTACCACCGTATACACTCGTAGATGAACAGATCGAAAACCTCAAAACTTTCACTTATGCTTTAGCAAAAGCACTCCGGGTGCGCGGTCTGATGAATGTCCAGTATGCAATAAAGAATGATGAAATCTACGTGCTTGAGGTAAATCCCCGTGCGTCTCGAACCATCCCGTTTGTTAGCAAAGCGATAGGCGTGCCACTAGCGAAACTTGCAGCGCGCGTAATGGCAGGAAAAACGCTCGCTGAACTTGGATTTACCCGTGAAATCGAACCTACGTATTTCAGTGTCAAGGCACCGGTTTTTCCGTTTAATCGCTTTCCAGGTTCCAATACTCGACTTGGACCCGAAATGAAATCTACTGGAGAGGTAATGGGGATTGATACAGATTTCTCTCGCGCCTTTGCGAAAGCACAAAAGGCTTGCGGTTACACGCTACCGTTGGGGGGTAAAGTCTTTATTAGCGTGAAAAACAAAGACAAGCGCGCGATTATTTTTATCGCCAAGAAACTCATAGATATGGGCTTTGAACTCATCGCCACGCACGGAACTGCGAAAGTGCTTCTTCGCAATGGAATGGAATCAGAACTCGTCTTCAGCATCGGAAAAGGCAGACCGACGATTCACGACTATATCAAAAATCACGCCGTTGCTCTGATTATCAATACGCCGACTGGAGACTTGCACCGTCCGAATGAACTCTTAATTCGGGAGATGGCGATAACACATAATATTCCGATTTTTTCAACTATTCCTGGCGCAGCCGCAGCTGTTAATGCTATTGATGCGCTGCAGCGTGGAGATATTACTGTCACGTCCCTCCAAGATTATTTTCGGACGCTTTAATAGTTATCGATTATTGATTAGCAGAGGCATCAGTTTTCAATATTCAGCTAAGAGTCCATTGGGACCGAAGAAAATGTTTGTAGCAGCCCGACATCTTAATTGATAACTATTAACTGATAATTGATAACGCTCAAAATTGACAACTGATAACTGGCAACTATGAAAAGGATAGACAAATGGCAACCAACGACTCTATACAAAGAAACACCCGATGGGTTCAAACCTTCGACCGGATTCTCGAAATGCTGAATCTTGATATCGATCGTCCCGTGAGTGTCCTGAAAATTGAAGATGGTAGGGAGGTTGTCGTTGTACAGCCAAATGCTTTTACTATCTCGCGCATTTACGCGACGGGCCGTCCTGACGGTATGCGTCCACACGGCATGGATTCCTATTACGATTATTTTTTTGCAAAATTACGGACCTATGAAGAACAGCACGGGACTCGTGAAGGATTCCAATTAGAATCAGAGGAATGGCAAACGCTCTTTGAAGAATCTTTTCATCGCTATACACGCTACCTTTTGTTTGCGGGCATCAAGCGGTGGAAAGATGTGCAGCGTGATACCGCTACTAATATTGCCGTAACGAATCTGGCACGCCAATGTGCCCCATCAGATGTCGCTTGGCAGAGCTATCAATATAAGGGTTACATGCTTATGATGCACAGCATCGCCAGCGCAGAATTGAGTTTGCAAGAAGACGATGCAGCGGCAGCATTACAACATATAGACGCTGGAATCCGACAGATCGGTGAGTTTTGTGGTGAATGTTTGCGCGAGGCGCACGGGGAAGCAGAAAATATTACACGCGAACGGTACCTGAGCAATCTCATAGAATTTCGTTCTGATCTGGAAGCACTTGATACAGAAACCACAGCGGCAGAAAGCGATGAAGAGGACATCTTAGCAGAATTGGAAAGATTACTAAACGAAGACGAAGACGAAAATGAAGCGTAATTTCTACTTCTGTTAAATCCTTCGGTCCAAAGGTCGAAGATAGTAAAGTCCCAAGTCTTACTCGGCTATAGTTGTTCTTCCTCCGCGGGGGCTTGTAAGAGGATGCCACCAAGAAACAGAAAGGCAAGGCCTCGGGTGAGTATATGCAACTGTATATCCATGTTCAGGATAACACCCACTGGAAAAGCGATTATCGAAATAAAGAACAGATACATGCCAATCGAATTTCCCCAGGCACCAAGTGCCGAACCATAACAGATTGCCAATAGTGCACACAGAAAGGCACCGGTCATAAAGAGTGCCTCTCCCCATTCTACCCAGAGCGTATAAAGCGATTCTCCAATCGAAGCAGTAGAGGTTTCATTTGCTAACTTGGATAGTTCGTTCAACGGAGCAGTTTGCGAGCAGTGGGCTATTAACTCTATAATCAGCCACGATACGGCAAAAGTCGCGCCCAAAATGCTGCGTGTACCTGCTTCCGAAGAAAGCAAGCCATAACTGGCTAACAAAGTAGGAATCAGCAAAATAAGCGTTAGAACGCCTATACCGTGAAAAACCCCTATTCTCCCTATAAGTTCAAACTGTTTCTCTGATAGAATAGATGATAAACCAAAAATAAACCAAATACTTGACGCGAGCATGAGGAAACCGCTCAAGATACCAGTGAGCCCACCGAGCCTATACAGTGAACTGAGATTTCTATCCATTCATT
>VXZL01000528.1 GCA_009845505.1 Candidatus Poribacteria bacterium
CAAAACACACATCAGCAGGAGCGCGACGAACCGGACGCTCAAAATATGATGCATAATCTCTTTTTGAATCAATGTCATTAACATGGCAATTTCTCCTCTGTTTTTTTAATTTTACTAAGATAATTTTTCATCACTCTTGGCGGATGCCCAAACTTGTTTGGGATTGTGTGTACTGTCCCGAACAAGTTCAGGCGTCCAGACGTTGGAATATTACCGAATTAAATTCTTAAGCTTCGTTTAGTTTGTGCCTTCAGGCAACATCAACACCGATAGCTGTTGAAGTATATCTTTCCCTTCTTCTGTCTTAAAGAACTCAACTCCAAGTCGTGTTTCAAGTTCCGACTGGACTTGTTCCTTAATCTGATGTCTGACTTGTGGCATTGCCTGTCTGAGTATATCCATCCCCGTTGGCGTCTCGAGGATGCCTTTTCCGAGTTGTGCTTCAAGTTGCGTGTAAATCTCATGATCCAAAGCACTCAGCAGTTGGGGTACGAATTGTTTGAGGACCAATTCTTCAATCGCTTGTTTGAGGCTCTCTCTACCTTTTTGGGTCTTGAAAAGTGCCTCACCGTGTTGTTTGCGTAGGTCCCGCAGCGCGTCAGCGAGCACGGAGAACCCCATCTTATTGCTATTATAGATGTCTCTTTGCGGACCGTTGCGATAGAGTTTTCCACCGACACTTAGGTTGAGACGGTGGTGTTCACACCGAACGATCGGAGTCATATCACCTTCCTGTGTCTGTAGCATGTGTTGCCCGTCTTTTTCAGAAGGTCGAACCTCGTAGAGGTAACTGCACGGAAGGATCGGGTCCGACGCATCTTCAGTGAGAACGCCGGGAGTTCCCGCTGTCGGATCTGCCGGGCAAAGGAGACATGCCTTCTCCAGATACTGTGGCGCAAGTTCGGAAAGCCACTGTGGATCTGCATCGGCGTTGGAAGCTCGATAGTTATCCAGTGCCATTTTTATCTGCCTCAAATTTTCTCGGCATGTCTGAATTCCTGCAGAATGCGGATACGGTTGCGGCTCTGAAGGCGAGGCTAATTCATAAGGATAGGCATCTGATAGGAGCAAACGGTTTAGACGCACCAATGCCTCCCCACTTTGCGGGTTTTGCGCGACGAGTGTTTGTGTCTGTTCACTAAGCTCAATATTCGCGAACAATTGTGCATCGTAGAGAGGGCCCGCCTCAAGCAGCCGGTTCAAATCGGCAAGCAGTACCTTCTGCTGTTGAGGCGTTGGTTCACTTGCCCCATCGTATCCGAGTAATATCCACTGCATATCTTCGGACAATTGGGAGGCAATAAATTCGGATACTGTTGCACGCGTGTCTTGGAGTTTCACAACCAAACTGCCAGGGTCTTTAATCGCATTTTCATCAAAGAGGAGCTGGCGTGTGTCGGCGTGGAGTGGTAGTGCCAAGCCGACTGCTGTGGATAAAACTGCTAACAGCAACGTCCGTTCCATGAGTTTGTGCAAGCTGCGACGCAAACTAACAGTTTGCGCTACAATCGGTTTGGATCGTTCAATTATTTTTTTCATTTTTTAAATCTCCTTAGATTGTTGGTATACTTCAGGTTTTTTATTCGGATTTATCAAGCGTGAAACGTAGTACACCGCTGCCATCGGTACCGACATAAAGCATGTTACCATCAACAGTAAGCGAGGTAATAGGCATTGGAATTTCTGGCGCAACCTGTTGCCATATCCCAGAACTCTCATTCAATTGATACACCCGTTGCTCACTGGTTCCATATAGCCTTGTCCCATCCACCGCAAATCTTTCTATAACGATGGGTGTGCCTCCCAGATCGGTTGCCGAGTGCCAGTGGGTACCATCGCTTGAAAATGCAACCCCTTTGTCAGTTGCCACATAGATAGTGGATCCAGCAAAAGCGAGCGCCTTAAAAGACGCAAGGGGGAATGGCAGGTCCGCAGTAACATCGTTCCACGTCTCTCCTTCATCAAAGGACTGGAAGAGGTGCCCATCTCGTTTACCGACGTAGACGGTTTTCCCTGAAACAGCGAGGTTGGCGTGGATAACAGCGTAACCAGCGAGACTGTTAAAAGAGTCAATTGACGGACCTGTATCTACGAGTCCGGTATCAACCCATTCCGTCGCGCCGAGTTTCCATCTGAAGAGTTTGCCTTCACATTCCATATAGTAAGTAGAGCCGCTGACGGCGAAACTCCCGAAGAGGGATCGCAAAAACTTCTCTATGCTATCCGCTATGACTTCATTGTAGTCCTCTATATCCAAATCTTTGAGGTTTAACTTCGTCTGTTCTTCAGCGTTTTTCTTCTCGTCATCTGGAACCGCTTCCAAAAGCGCGTTCTTAATTTCCTCATCCCTTTGTGGTGTCAAAATCGGCATTCCGGGCACACGGATTACTTCGTTGCTTTCGGCAGATAGCAGGAAAAGTTGAGGCGACATTCCGCTGTGGCCTCTGGCGTAGATAACGTCGTTGAATTTCGCAACACTCGTGAGGGTCGTAGAGGTCCCCGGAACCGGTGCCCACGATTCTCCACCATCATAAGAGGTAACAAGCACACGTCCCGTGTTGGCATAGAGTCCCTTGTGCGTGGAAACTAAATTCAGCACGGTCGTTTTTACCAATCCAGTGTTAAATTGATGCCATGTTTTACCTGCGTCGGTCGTGCGATAAATCCCAGACGATCCGCTCTTATAGAGTGTCCTTGCATCTAAAGGCACAACCGTGGAAACAACGCCTACATCTGAGGTATCTGGATTCCAGGTAACCCAAGTTTCACCTGAGTCATTTGAGTAATAACTATCCGCGCTGTCTACGACCCAAAGGCTTTCTTGTAGGGCTACCATTTTAAGCTCCGTGGTTACTTCCGTTTCTGGGCTGTTAGACGGCATCCCAATTGTGACTTTAACTGGCCCCGAAGTGTCTGAAGTGGCTGCTTCCACACTGTCCGCAGTCATTGTTTTCATAAAATCTTCTAATGCCTGCCACGAATCCCCTAAATCCGTTGAGCGATAAAGGAACAGAGAGTGGTCATCTGCTCCCCGGACTGACATTGACATGGTGCTCGAAACGCTCTGATTCTTAACCGCAGCACCTACGGCAGCGTAGATCCGGTGTTCAGCACTCGCCAATGCTCGGATATTCTTAGAAACCTCGCCTACCAGTAATTGTTCCCAGCCCCCCGAATTATGGCGATAGAGGCCATCATCAGTCCCGATAAACACACTATTTTCCATAGCAGTGATTGCTTGAATCTGCTTCCCTATCAGATTCTCGTTGTTCACAGCGACCCACGATTCACCGGCATCGGCAGAACGGTATATGCCATCAGCGAGTCCTAAGTAAAACACTTCATCTGTCATTACGAGGTCAACCAACGCGCCTTCCGGACGTGTCGCCAGCACATCCCACGTCTCACCCCTATCTATTGAAGTGAGAATTTCTGTATCAGAGACAGCATAAAGGCGGTTATTATGCTCTGTTATATGCCAGGATCTATTAGTGGACAGGTCAGCATTGACGAGTTGCCATTGGCTCCCGTCGTCTGCCAATCTATAGAGATCAGTGTCCGTTCTGGCGTAAAGATCGCCATTGGCGGCTGCGAAGAGGCGGTTGATTGCGGCACCTTCAGGCCCCTTGGCTTGGGTCCATTGCGGTTTCGGCATCGAAACATCTGTTGTATCGATAGGTAACGTAGCAACAAGGGATTCTTCGGGTTTCTGCCCTGCGCCCAGACCTTTTCCCGGTGCAACCGAACTTCCCGGTTGATTCCGTATCGCGGGTTTCGCCGGAGAGTCATAAATAAAAACAGCATCAATAATCTGAACCGTCGGTTCCGAGGTCGCGTTGAAATTATAGGGTTTCTGGAAACGGGAGAGATATTGCGTACCAACGCCCGCGAATATGAAGATCAAAACGGCTGAGGCAGCGGAAATCACCCACGGGAGCATCGGTTTACTTGAGGGCGGGGCAATAGGTGTGATCCGCGCAGCTTCGCGTAAGATGTTCTCTGTCAATTGCTCCGGGAGTTGGAAGCTGCCGAGGTGCTGCTGAATGACATCTTCCTCATTTCGCAAACGGTTTCGGGCGCGGCTGAGTCTGCTTTTGACGGTATTCTGGGAAACCCCCAAGAACTCGCTAATGGCTTTGATGGTCATCTCGCCGAGGTAGTGGAGGGTCATCACCGTACGTTCACTTTCCGGTAGTTTTTGGAGGAGCTCCTTGACAATCTCACGACGTGTTTCATCGGCATCGGTTTCTTGTTTTTCTGCCAGATATTTGGAATATGACCCTTTGTCCACCTCACTCGTATTGTTGGCATCTTCGGTATCTAAGGATTCCATCGGTAAACGTTTCCTTCGGAGCCAGTCACTACATAAGTTCGCGGCGATCACATAAAGCCATCCTGCAAATTGGTTCGGGTTTTTTAAGGTTCTGAGCTTCCGATAGGCATTGAGAAAAGCGTCCTGTGTAATCTCTTGTGCGATATGAAAATCACCAATCTTCCGCCACACCAGCGCATGAACACCCTTCTGATATTTCCTAACTAAGGGATCGAGCGCGTCTTGGTCTCCTTGTAATATCCGTTGAATCAGTTCAGCATCATTCTGTTCCATTGCAAACCCCCTTCAGAATTATCATGTCCCCTGATTTAAGCAATTTTCGATATTAAATTCGTATTTTTGATCCGCAAATCCGTTGGAAGATCGGAAGATTGGAAGTTGGGAAAACAACCACCACAGCGTTTCTTGCAATTTTCCTGTCTTCCGCCCTTCCTCTCAAGGCCAGCTTCGATTTCAATATCGCCGAAAGCAAGGTAACCGATGCCGAACAGTAACAAGCAAACGAGAATTAGGTTAATCATTAGAAAGCGCATGGTTTTCTCCTCTTAGAAGGACAGCTCCGTTTGGTCTACAAGTTGTTACTTGGCTACAATTTAACATCCATTGATTGTAGTGACGTAACTTAGGTTTCAAAAGGTTGCATTATTTTTTAAGAGTTGTTAGTTGTTAGTTAATTGCTTGTGACAGGAACGTACATTTTGAATACGACAAACCTATCTTTAACTGAAGACTGAAAGCGAGCGAGGTGGGCGAACTGAAAACTGTTTGCAATTTCCTTTTATACTTCTTAAAATATATGTTATACTATAGCAA
>VXZL01000672.1 GCA_009845505.1 Candidatus Poribacteria bacterium
CCGCTATGGACTGGACTGTTTTTGGCTGGGCAGGCATACAACTTGAAATCCCGACAACTTGGGAACTCAGTGGACTCAGTGGAGACCAGAAAACAGGTTACTTGCGACTTGACGACGCTGAAATGCCGCGTCTCGAACTTAAATGGGCACACACCCGACGCAAAAAACCCGATCTCCACGCAACGCTCGACGAATATTTTAAACTGATTCGCAAAACCTATAAGAAAGGTGCTGAACTTTCTTTCCGCCGGAACGTCAATTTCATTAAAGACCCCGAGTTTTTTGAGGGGCGTAACGTCCTCGGTTTTAGCTGGAAGGGGAGTATTCGTGCTAATGGACTGATCTTCCACGCCGGAAAACGGATTACGATCGTCCAAGTGATGGGACGGCTCAAAGAAAACTGGCGACCAACAGTCCTCCGTATTTTTCAGTCAATTACCGACCACAGAGACGCGCCACAGACGCTCTGGAGCGCTTATGGACTTAAGTTAGGTGTCCCCACAGAATACAAATTAGAACGTCAAAAACTGCTAAGTGGTTATCTGCTGTTCGCCTTCGTCGCGAAAAAAGAACGTTTTCAAAGTGTGATAAAACTCGCTAAATCGGCAGGCGGTCGCCTACGGAATAACGGCACAGTTGAATACAAAGCACCTCAATCGTCTGACAGAGGGAGTCTTAGTGTTGAGCGGTACGGACCCGCAGAGGTGATGCTAAGCGACTATACAGATACACCGAACCCGCTTGAGACATGGTTCCGCGCCAAATACGCAAAAGCAATTCGCGGCTACGGGTTTGAAGTGACATCGCACACAGATACCGAAGACGAACACCTTACACTCATTGGACAACAGACACGGCTCTATGATGGTGTCCCGCTTACACCCGTGTTGATGCTCGATAAGCTCTCCAAACGGACAACGCTTGTCTTTCATTTATGGCGATGTAATCACTCTAACCGTATCTATGTTATCCAATCCATCAGCAATACCGACGCATCCTCAACTGTCCAAAAGGTCGCTGAGAGCATTGAATGCCATTGATAGTTTTTGGTTAAGAAGTTATAAGTTACCAGTAAAAAAATGCTAAACAAACTCTTATACACTCTCAAACTTAAGAAACGTCCTGATGTAGATCGCACACAGGTCATGAAATCATTTCCTGTGCGCAACCAATTGATTACATGGGAAATAGACGACAAGGGCGAAGCATCGCTTGTGGTCCCCCAGAAAGACAAACTCTGGATCCGACTTGCCAGTAAACTCTTTATGCTTCCGGATAAAAGAGTGATTGTGTTGGATTCCATCGGGACTTATGTATGGCAGAAGTGTGATGGTAAGCATACCATTTCACAGATCGTCAAGGGTGTTCAAAATCAGTACCAACTGACTCGAAAAGAGGCTGAAACGTCGCTCTTTACGTTTATGCAGCAGCTCGGCAAACGGAACTTCATCGGGTTCGCTATCCCTGATAACCGACAGAACGCGCCTGCAACACCAGAACCCGAACCTGAAAAACAGGGCATTTTTGGATTCCTACAGAGACGGTAAGCAATAAAGTAAATTTTCGATAGTTATCTACTGGAGAGAAAAATGAATATACCGACAGAAATAGGCGATGTCAACGCAATTCTAGCCGAAACACCAGAAAAGTTCCAACGCGTTCTTCCGAAAGAAAATACAGTCCGCGTGCGGAACCTCATTAAACGCTACGAGATGGGGACGCAGACGGTTGATGCACTCCGCGGTGTCAACTTCCAAATCCAACGCGGTGAATACATCTCCATTATGGGGCCCTCGGGTTCAGGAAAATCAACGCTCTTCAATATGATTGGCGGACTTGATAAACCAACCGAAGGCAGAGTCTACATTGACGAAGTAGACATCGCACAACTCGACGCCTATGAACTCGCATGGCTCCGCTGCCGAAAGATTGGTTACATCTTCCAATCCTTCAATCTCATCCCTGTTATGACAGCACTCGAAAACGTCTCTCTCCCCATGATTTTCGCGGGTATGAGTGCCGACGAAAGCCGGGAAAAGGGTGTTGATCTGCTTTCACTCGTTGGACTCGGTGACCGTGTGCAACACAAGCCGTTGGAACTCTCCGGCGGACAGCAACAGCGCGTCGCAATCGCACGTTCCCTCGCCAACGATCCAGCGATTGTTCTCGCTGACGAACCCACAGGAAACCTCGACACTAAAACTGGGTTAGAAATTATCGCTTTGCTCCGCCGACTTAACGCCGAAAACGGTGTGACCATCATCACAGCAACGCACGACCACAAGATGTTAGATGTTTCCGACCGTATCTTCCGCATGGTGGATGGCAAAGTGGATAAGATTGAATCTCGTAATGAAATTGACCTCCAAGTTGGTAAATTAGATGGTGAAGAAGTGGGATGAACATCTACAAACGCCTCGGCATTCGCACAGTCATTAACGGCAACGCAACGCTCACGCGACTCGGTGGTTCTATTATGCCACCTGAAGTCGTTGCAGCGATGGCCGACGCCTCGAAGCATTTCATAGACATCATCGAACTGCAAAAACGGGTCGGTGAAGAAATTGCGAAACTTACCCACAACGAGGCAGCGTATGTCTCTTGTGGTGCTGCTGCTGCCCTAACACTCAGCACTGCTGCCTGCATCACTGGACTCGATGCTACCAAGCGTGAAAATCTACCGCTTCGTCCCTCCTCTGGTAGGGACGGTTTCCAACCGTCCACAATGAAAAGTGAGGTCATTGTGCACCGCCACGGGCGCGTGGGATACGATTTTGCGGTGCGACAGGCCGGTGTTAGTTTTGTAGAGATAGGTGATGAAAACGGTACGTCCGACGACGAACTCGAAAACGCCATCACCGAAAAAACCGCCGCAATCTTCTACTTCGCAAATCCGAGTAGGGAACACCTCTGGGTCCCCTATGAACAAGCCATTAGTATTGCCAAAAAGCACGATGTCCCGCTTATTGTTGATGCCGCCGCGCAGCTACCACCCCCAGAAAACTTATGGCGTTTCACACAGATGGGCGCGGATTTGGCACTCTTTAGTGGCGGAAAAGGATTACACGGTCCACAGAGCAGCGGGTTAATCGTCGGGACAAAATCGCTGGTTGAAGCGATTGCTTTCAATGGCCCCCCACATCCGTTCATTGGTCGGGGCATGAAAGTCGGCAAAGAGGAATTGGTCGGGCTGCTCGCCGCCGTGGAGTGGTATCTCGATCAAGATCACGAACAACTACAGCAATCTTACGAAGATCAGGTTACCTATTATACTGAGGTTTTCAAGGACATCCAAGGCGTTACAGTACACCGCAGCTTTCCATCTGAAGCCGGACAGCCGATGCCCCGCACCGAAATCCGATTTGAGGCAGAACAACTCGGTATCACACGAGACGAAATCCTCCAGCAGCTGCAAACAGGCAATCCCGTTATTGACATCGCAGGAACAGGCGCGAACGGTGTCCTTATCAACGGACAAACCCTCAGGCCAGGAGAAGTAGAAATTATTGCTCACAGATTAAAGGAAATACTTTGTAGCATAGACTGTTAGTCTGTGCCAGGAGAAACATTAAATGAAACTCAATAACGGCATCCGCCTGACATGGCTCGGACATTCCACCTTTAAAATCGAAGCGGATGGACAAACGCTCCTCATAGACCCGTGGGTAACCCACAATCCGGTGTGCCCGGACGAACTCAAGATTTTTCACAGCCTTGACGTTATTCTTATAACGCACGGACACGCCGACCATATTAGCGATGCCGTGCCACTCGCCAAAACTTATGCTCCCACAGTCATCTCCATCGTCGAAATCGCAGGATGGCTTGGTAAACAAGGCGTTGAAAACACAGTTGGAATGAACAAGGGGGGTACTGTCACAGTCGGTAACATAAAGGCAACAATGGTTTCAGCAAACCATAGTAGCAGCTTCACGGAAGAGGACGGCACGACAGTTTATCTGGGGGAACCAGCAGGCTATGTGATTGAATTTGGGAACGGCTACAAAATCTATCACGCTGGAGACACCAACGTCTTCGGGGACATGCGTATTATCGGCGAGATCTATCAACCCGATTTGGCACTGCTTCCCATCGGCGACCACTTTACGATGGGACCGCGTGAAGCCGCCTACGCCGCACAATTGCTCAACGTGCCAGCAATTCTACCCATCCACTACGGGACCTTTCCGGTGTTGACAGGCACACCTGAAGAACTTCGTAAGTTGACAGCATCTCAGGATGTGGAAATTATTGAATTAGAGGTCGGGGAAACATTAGATTAAGAGATTCTTTGTAGCACAAACTGTTAGTTTGTGCTCTACGAGGTAGCATGGCAAAAAGAGACAGTTTTAAAACTCTCTTTCTTCGTCAATCCTTGCGTGTTCAATATCCTCTTCCACCCCCCCGATATATTCATCAAGCCAACGTTTGACGTTTACATCATCTTCGCTATCTTTAAGGCAAAGCAGTTTTTCTTTCTTCTTCTCAAGGTACAAACTCCTCTCACCTGTCCAAGACTCTGTTGCATAATTCGCATATAGATTGTTGCGGACATCTTCACGCCCACCGTAGTGAATAAGGAACGCACGGGCAAGAGAATTTGGCCATTCTTCTAAGGAAAAGGTTTTAGGAGTGAGCCTATAGGCGAAATACCACGCGCGATTTTCCACATCCTCATCAATCCATTCCCAGATTCTTTCACGTGGAATGAAGGTTAACGCTCCTTTTTCCTCCTCGGTTGAAAAAGAATCTCTGGCGTCACCCTTTTTAAGCCACTTTTCTAAGAAAAAGTCCCGTTCTTCCAAGCGTTTGCTAACACATTTCCAAACTTGCCCTGGATGTCGTTTCGCTAACTCAGTTAGTACAGAGAACGCCTTGGTGTTAAACGTCCCAAAAATAGTGCCCTTTTTCCCAAAATGGGGGAGTACTTGTTCAATCAGTTCTAAATCCTTTTCTGGATAGAGGTTTAGGAATGCCTTTGTGATGTCTGCCCAGTAACTATCTGTCATTGAGTTTCCCAGCTGGAAACGCTGATATAATGCAGGTAAGTTTTCAAATAGGATTGGACGAGTGAGCAGCTGGAACGTTAGGTCGCGCGGGGGCGTTGGTTCTTTTTTCTCATGGATATAATAAAAAT
>VXZL01000473.1 GCA_009845505.1 Candidatus Poribacteria bacterium
ATAGAAACCCTTTTAAGATAAGAGGAATTTATTAATTAGAAGTATTAGTCTTAAGGCTTGTCCACTCAAAACTTATAACTCAAGATTTCTGAACTTATAGATAGATACGGCTTACGCGACATTTATAGTAGGTTTCGGAATTATTTACGTTGTGTTTACATTTCATTACCGAAATCGTCTGAAAGTCAGTATCTATCAGTATTTGCGCTTATAGCTCGAATGAATCTCACAAAACTACGAAACCCTTGCTATGACTGGATTCAGAGCTAGAATGTAAACACTACCTATACACTTCACATCGGTGCGGTTAGAAACCGCACCTACCGGGGGGTGGCACTTCACATCGGTGCGGTTAGGAAACCGCACCTACCGGGGGGTGGCTGAGGCTATAAAAGTCTTTACGGAATCTACTATAAAATGCGTAAGTGCTAATAAACTTACAACCGACAACAAACCGACACACAGCGAGGCACGCGTGCGGGTTTCCCCACGAAGCCCGCGCTGAACACCCATAGTTCGTAGGGCAAGCACCCAGTGCCTCCGCCCTGCATACTTCATACAACCAAAATGAGGTATATTTTTTCATGAAAAACCTAATGACACGAAAAATCGTCTTCGGCATACTGATGACGCTTGTGCTGGCGTTCAGCGTGCAGGGTATCGCAGATGCAATACAGACGGATAATTTTGCCCTTGCTGCTACAGGGCAGTCCGATCTTGATCGTCTGGGTATTGGAACTACGGTTACTTTAACAATTACACAAACTACTAATATTGATACTGTTGCGGAATCCGTTAATATTAGTATTAGCGGCGGCAGCGCGACCATCTCGCTTGATGGCGCGGCGGGAAGAACTTCCCATACTTTTACAGAAGATGCTGTTAACGGAACTTTGACAATTGGCACCTTAACCTTTAGGGCTCAAAGTGCCGGTAAAGTTAACATAAGACTCAGGGATTCGACTTCAAGCATACCTTCTGGAAGCCAGCGAGCATCAGAACAAGTCTTGACGTTTTACGTAGTGCAGAGTATAGTTCCTCAGACAGCATCTATCCGTCTTGCTGGCATAAGCAACGGGATCAAGTCTGGATATGTTGGTTTCGGGACCCAACTACTTTACAATGGGGACGGCAGCCACTATCCGGTTACGTATACGTGGACTGGTGGTGGGAACGCCTATATACAAGAGGGGAACCGCACGACTACACCTGCGGCTAGTCCTCTCAATACATCAAGTGCCGCCAAAGTGTATCTTAGCGAGAGGGATTCAAGTACCACGGTGACTGCACAAGTTACAGGTGGAGCTTCATTCGTAGGTGCCTATGTCTATGGTAGACCTACACTGCAAACGCCGACAACCACTCTTACTAGTGATAGTCCTGGTGTTCCTGGTAACCGGCCTGCAAACGCCTTTACAGCCATAGTGAATGATGGTGTCGCCACTCCGGCTGCAGTTACCGGAGTGCCAGTCAAATTTGAAGTCAAAGATAAATCCACAAGTAGCGGCGGCTGGCTTATTCCGGGTACGGGTAACACTATAGTTGACTCCAGTAACAGGATAATAGAGCCCCCCCGACATCTGCTAAAACATTATATGTACGGACCGTGGCAGCTGGGGCTCAGATTGGCTATGAAGTTGGAACTGCTGGTAGAGAACAGGTGATTATCGTTAGTGCAGTGGGCCAAACGAAAGAAGTTACAGCATACAGTACCGCTTTACCAGACAGGAAAATCACTATAGACACAAATGCGAGACGGTCCGGATCCTCCACCAAGTATGATTTGAAGCTTCTCATAGAAGACGATGATACCCCAGTATCTGGTGTTGCGGTCACATTCGATACGCTCAAAGGGACATTGACGAATACGCCTGATACGGGGACTTCTAATACGGTTACGAATGGTTCGCTGACCGAAAATACTAATTTAGATGGCATCGCACACGTTATTTACGACTCACTGAACTATGCCGCTCCTTTGGAAGTTCTTACGTTTGCCCATAAAAGTGCACTCACAGTTCCGACTGATGAGGCGGACATGATTAGGCTAACCATTAACGTCAGCGGTGGCAGCGTAACGCCGCGGCAGCCGGAGCAGCCGCAACAGCGCACCGCTGCGCTCTCCTTCAACTTAGGAACTACGATTACGGGTAACGAGGATGATAGCATCGCCCTAACTGCGACAGCAAGAGATGAAAATGGAGACGTGCGTTTTGGGGTACCTGTCACATTTACGCTCAGCAGCGCTAACGTAGGAACACTCTCGCAGACGACTCCCGTCCTTACCAGTAGCAGCGGTCAAGCAACGGTAACCCTCACACTCGGGGATGAAGATGGTACAATCACCGCAACGGCGACGGGTTATACTACAGCACAAGCGACGATCACGATTGAACCCACACCGACTGACTTAGCGGCGGTTTCAGGAAGTGGGCAGAGCGGTACTCCCGGAACAACCCTCTCTTCACCCTTTGTTGTCCGCTTTGAAGATGACGAGGGCGATCCGATTCCGGGGGCGGTGATTACCTTTACCGTCGAAACCGGGGGCGGATCGGTCTCCAGTTCAACGGCTACCACCGATGCAGACGGTGAGGCGGAGACAATCCTCACACTCGGCAGCGTCGGGATGCGGAATACCGTCCGCGCAAGTGTTAATGCTACGGACTACCCGGGGGTCGGTTCCGCTGTCTTCACCGCGGACGCCTCACTCGGTCCCGAGGCAATCGTTATCGCCGGGGGGGACGATCAGACCGGACTGGCCAATAGACGACTTGATGAAGATTTGAGCGTACAAGTCGTTGACAGAGAAGACAACGGGATCGGTGGAGTGCTTGTCCGCTTCCGCATTACCGAAGGCAGAGGTCGCCTCTCTCGGAATAGCGCACGGACCGACCCAGACGGGTATGCAGAGGTCGGTTTCACACCGACTGCCGACGGAGAAATCGTGGTTGAAGCGTACGCAACAGGACTCAGTTCGGCATTCTTCACCGTTTTCACCGGGGAACCGCCTTCCGATATCGTGAAGGTCTCCGGCGACAATCAGAGCGGTCTACCGGGCACCCGGCTTGCGAATCCCTTTGTCGTTGAAGTCGTCAACGAAAACGACGAACCGGTTTCAGGGGTCACCGTGAACTTTGCAGTCACAGCGGGTGGCGGTAGCGTTTCACCCGAAACCGCGACGACGAACGCAAGCGGACGCGCACAGACTCGACTGACACTCGGCGATGAACCGGGGAATAACAGAGTCGCTGCACGCGTTACAGGACTCACGGCTGTGAACTTCAATGCGACATCGGGGATGCAGGTGCTTGTCGGTGCCTCACAGCGTGTGCCGATGTACTGGATTAGCAGAACAGAGGGAACCCTCTACCGACTCGTTGATGCCGACATTGAGGCACTTGCACCGAGCGTCACAGGCGTTACAGGTATCACTATCGATACGGCGAACAACCTCCTCTATTTCGCTGTGCAGACAGGACCCAATAGAGGTGAAATCCGAAGTGCGAATCTCAACGGCAGAAACATCCGAACCGTCAAAACATTGACAGCCGTGCCGATGGGTATTACGGTTGACAGTGCGGGTGGTGTCGTCTACTGGACGAACTCCCGTGGCAGAATCCAGAGCATTCCTGCAGACGGGAGTGCCAATCTCACGAACATCCTCCAGAACCTGCCGAATCCGGGCCCGATTGTGGTATCCAACGGTCATCTCTATTGGGGAGAAGCCGCCGGTAGAATCCGGCGCATTGACCTGGCAGCGACACGGCAGACGGTACAGAACGTCGCCACAGGTCTCAGTGAACCGTTGAGCCTTTCGGTTGCGAAAAATAAACTGTACTGGGTCGAGCGCGGTGATGCCGGGAGTGGGAGTCTGAATCGCTCGAACCTTGACGGCTCGAACGCACAAACGCTGAAGACCTTCGCATCGGGTGTCCCGACCTCAATTGCGGTGGATGGTTCAGACAACAAGATTTACTGGACGAAGGGGACCGGCAAAATCCAACGCTCGAACCTCGCCGGTAGATTGGTCAAAGACATCGCCTCAGGTGTGACGAACCCGATAGGTATCATACTCAACGTTGTGGCACCTCCGACGATCGCCCGGCCGCCCACACAACCGAGGGAACCTGGAGAGACTCCGACCTACTCGCAGTATGATGTCAACGAAGACGGTGCAATCAATAACGCTGACACGCGAGCCGTTGCCGCAGCAATTGGACAGAGCGGAGGTGGTATCACCGACCCGCGCACAGACGTTGATGGGAGCGGCACTGTGGATGCGACCGACATTATCCTCGTCTTGGCGAACCTCGACGACGATATTGCTGCCCCGACGCTTGATATTGATGTCAAGGCACTGGACCTTGACTTCGATCGTGTGCAGGAGCAGGTCGAGATGTTGCTTGCTTCGGGTGACAGGTCGATTGCGGCGCAGCGTGCGTTGTTATATCTCCAACACCTGTTAGCATCGGCACGTCCGGATGAGACGGTGTTGTTAGCGAACTATCCGAATCCGTTTAACCCGGAGACATGGATACCGTATCACCTGTCAGAAAGCACGGATGTGCGTGTGAACATCTACGATTCGCGGGGTATCTTGGTGCGTGCGTTGCCCCTCGGTCATCAGACGGCGGGTTACTACACGTCTCGGAGCCGTGCGGCGTATTGGGATGGTCGGAACGCATTCGGTGAACGTGTTGCGAGTGGTATCTATTTCTACCAGTTGCAGACGGACGCAGAAGTTTCGCCGCTGCGGAAGATGGTTATTTTGAAATAGCTGTTAGCGGTCAGCGGTCAGAAATCAACGGTATGAATGCCGTGTGGCATTCCCCGGCTACGCTTTCAGCGGTCAGTACTGAGAAAAGGCGGCACGTAATATAGGTCATGCCGCCTTTCTTCTCTTTGGATATTTTCAGCTCGTCCTGGGATGACGCTATAAACTCATCCTGTCTTTTTAGGATGACATTAACCTCCTAAATTCAAACTAAAATACTGGCGGTCAGGGGGCCATGCGCGTGATGCGCGTAACTGACCAAATGTAGCGATGGGAGATGTCGACTATTTGAAGTGCCAACGCTAATTAGGGCCAAAATTTCGTAAAGTTAAGACAAGTTTTT
>VXZL01000047.1 GCA_009845505.1 Candidatus Poribacteria bacterium
CCGAAGCAGAAACCGATACACCCGTTTTTACAGAGGTAACTTCGGCACTCGGTTTGACACAAACAGACGCGGTTTGGCCAGCAGGCACACATGCTCTGCCCGAAGTCATCGGGAGCGGTGTCGCTCTGTTTGATTATGATAACGACGCCGCATTGGACATCCTGCACATCCGATTTCCACCACCGGGAAAAACCGATACACCCGCGCCTAACCGACTTTTTCAACAACAACCCGACGGCACGTTTGTTGACGTTACAGATGCGGCTGGCATCGGAGACAAGGGTTACGGACAAGGGGTTGCAATTGGTGATGTGGATAATGATGGGGACGCTGATGTCCACGTAACGAACTACGGACCCGATGCATTTTACCGAAACAACGGAGATGGTACTTTTAGTCTCGCAGACGTAGGTATCTCAAACGAGGGGTGGGGGACATCGGCGACTTTCGGCGATTACGATAGGGACGGATACCTCGATCTCTATGTTGCCAACTACGTTCAATTTGATCCAGCAGCGGTGTGTCGTGGAAAGCACAGCGCGCCAGATTATTGTAATCCGCAAGTTTTTGATGCCGCTCCAGACTGTCTATTCCGAAACAACGGAAATGGCACGTTTACAGATGTGACACAACAAGCGGGTATCGCTGCAATGCCGGGAAGAGGGCTCGGCGTTGTTTGTCTCGATCTGACGGGTGATGGATGGGTGGATTTTTACGTTGCAAATGACGGCGAAGCAAATCAACTCTGGGTCAATCAGACAGATGGCACCTTCAGTGAGGAAGCGATCGTGCGTGGGCTCGCCTTTAACGCTTACGGACAACCTGAAGGCAGCATGGGCATTGCAGTCGGAGATGTCAACGGTGATATGCGGGCGGATCTCTTCGCAACCCATTTGTCCGGCGAAACGAACACGCTTTACATCACTACGCCTTATGCCGTGTTTGTTGATATGACTGAAGTCTCAGGCTTCGCTGGACACGATCTGCTTTTTACAGGCTTCGGGTGCGGATTTCTCGATTTCGACAACGATGCCGACCTCGATATTGCCCTTGTCAATGGACGTGTGAAGCGTGGGACTATTTTAGAGGGTGCCAACGTTGGCGAATTCTGGAACTTCTACGCTGAGCCGAATTTGCTTTTCCAAAATTCTCGGACGGCATCTGAAAATCCAGTATCAACCATCACTTTCAAGGATGTAAGCGCGCTTGCTCCCGATTTCACACACCCGGTTGAAGTGAGCCGCGGCATGGCTTTTGGGGATATTGACCGAGATGGCGATGTCGATATGGTGGTGAGCAGTTTGGACAATCGGATGCGCCTTTTCCGAAATGATGGCGCACCATCGCAGAACAACTATCTTTTTGTTCAAGCCATCACGCAGAACCGAGATGCACTCGGTGCCCGCGTGACACTACGCACCGAATCCCGCGATCTGATGGCTCACGTCCTGCCGGGAACGAGTTACCTCAGTAGTAGTGAACCGAGCGTCCACTTCGGATTGGGAAAGATCGAGGCTGTCAAGGCGATTGAAGTACACTGGCCGGATGGGGATCGTGAAAAATTTCCGGGTTCAGCTGCCAACCGGCGTGTAACGGTGTCCCAGGGAGAGGGGGTGTCCTTTTGAAGAAATTAACGCTCTGTTTATCTCTCATGCTCATCAACACATTTACACCCGTAGAGAGTGAGATTGATGTCCCACAACCCGCGGACCTCGGTTTAGTAAAAGAAAAACTCCTTTTAGATGCTATCGAAGCTGCCCAAGGGTCAGTCCGAAACGCTCCAGACGATGCGAAGGTATGGGGGCACTTGGGGGATGTCTATCTGAGTCACAGCTGGGAAATTCCAGCGATACCGTGTTATCGCCAAGCCAGCCAACTCGCTCCGAATGAATTCCGGTGGTACTACTTACTCGGAAGACTCAACAAGCAGCACTACCCAAAAGAATCTGTCGAATACCTAACCCGTGCGCTCGCTTTGGATCCAAAATACGTGCCTGCACATCTCTATCTCGCTTCGGCACTCCGTATTTTAGGACGGCTTGATGAAGCACGCCACCATTTGGAACGCGCGAAGCAGCTCCAACCTGACAACCCCTTCTCTGAACTCTGGCTCGGCGAAATCGCGCTGTCGAGGCAGCAGATAGAAGCCGCTCGGACGCATTTGGAGAGAGCTCTGCGCCTGAATCCGGGGCAGAGCGAAGCACACGCCTTAATGGCACAAATCGCGATTACGGCAGGGGATACACAAGCGGCACAACAGCACGCACAAGCGGCACGCCAACCCAGTCAGTACGGTGAGTTAGCAGATCCAGCGTGGTGGGAAGTCTTACAAGCCGGTGTCACTGCGCCTCTGTATGCCGAACGCGGGAGACACTATATGTCAAGAGGGGATTATGCCCATGCTGTGGCTGAATTTGCGCCGCTCATCACAGATACGCAAAAAGATATAAAAGTGTGGTTTGACTACGGGATTTCACTCATGCATACAAGGCAACATACTGAAGCCCTTGCTGTGTTTGAACGCACCCAATGGTTACTCCATAACGATGCGGAGATTCAGAAAGAGAGAAGTACAGACGAAATAGCGTATTTGAAAGCACAAGCCTATAACTACATGGGACAGATCTACTATGAAATTGGACAGACGGACGCAGCAATTCTCGCCTGTCAAAAGACCCTTCAGTTCGGGGAATTACTCATCAGGAGCGGGGAAAATGGCAAGCCTCAAGGACAATTGGGTTCGGATTACGGCACCTTTTTCTCGAATGTACACGCGAATCTGGCGATGGTGTATGAAAACAGAAATCAACTTGAAACGGCGATCGGGTACTATCAGAAAGCACTTGAACTGCAGCCAGTAAAACTGTCTCTGCACCGCAACCTTGCCGGTGTCTATTGGAAAAAACGCCGTTATGCGGAAGCCGAGCCGCACTACAAACAGGTTATAGCCCACGAGGCAGAGAATGTCCAAGCCATTTACAGATTAGGTTTAATCTTTGTAATGAAGAATCACTACCTTGAAGCCATCTCCCATTTTAAAAAAGTTATCGAAATTGACGGAACGCACGTTCGCGCGTATGGTGCGTTAGGCGTCGCTTACCAGAAAATAGGACATATTTCAGAGGCGATTGGTACCTTTGAAAAGGTTTTAGAATTAGAACCGGGTAATAAGGTTGCGTTAGACCTGCTCCAGCAGCTGCATGAATCGAAGTAGCGACTTCAGTATGTGTAAGAAGAAGGTATGTGCTCGGGAAAGTCCCTCATAGACGCACTTAGACATCACCAAGCGCGCCTACGAGCAAGAAAAAAGGAAAGTTATTGCCTGATATGATGAGTCGCCTTAATACGACCCCACGTTGTTTCGAGTTTGCCTTCAGGGTCAACTGCCAAGTAATTTTGATACCCTTTGTCCATTAACTCTTGGATATCTTCTTGTTCCAATGCCGAGTGGAAAATCATGACTTCGTCCATCAGACCCGGGAAAAAGTTTCCGCCTGGATCCCAGACACCACAGCCACCGATGTTAACGTCAAAAGGCGCTGCACCGTGATTCCCCCATTTCCCCTTCTGCTCGGCGTATTCACCATCGATATAAGTATGGACGTAGTCCTGAGTCGCGACACACCCGACGTGATGCCAGTTACCATCACCGTGCTTGTGTTTCCAAGGATTATTTGTCAGGCCCGCCGAAGGAGTCCAGAGGCTCAGCTCATTCGTCGTAATAAAACCAAACTCAGGTGCGTTGTTCTGTCCAACAAGTCCAGTCCGGGCGGGCGGATCGTCCGTGCTCTGTATCCATGCAAGAATAGTGAACTCTTCGAGAGCCTCAAGAAGTTTCTGTCCAGTTTTGACACATCCGGCTTTCCCATCAAAATCGAGTGCTTTGCCGAATTTACCATCTACCCACGGTGCTTTGACGACCTCGCCGTCGTTTCCTTGCCCGGATAAGTCTTTAGCGACCCCACCTTTGCCTTCGTCAAACAACCAGATACCGACCGCAGATTCAAAATCAATCTCGGCAGGACTGATGTGTGCAACAATGAGACTGAAACAGATTACACCGAGGGTTAATAAAACTTTTTTCACAGTTTTCCTTCCTATGTTTACCGTGAGCGCGCTGGCAAAGCGCGCCCACGCGTGTTGGAAATAGAAATCGTTATTACCTAAAATGGTTAGTCGCCTTAATACGACCCCAAGTTGTTTCGAGTTTACCTTCCGGGTCAACCGCCAAATACTGTTCAAACCCTACGTCCATCAGTTCTTGAATATCTTCCTGTTCCAAGGGGGAGTGGAAGATAGCGACTTCGTCCATTGCCCCTGAAAAGAAGTTTCCACCGGGATCCCAGACTCCACACCCACCAATATTGACATTAAAGGCAGATGCGCCGTGATTTGCCCAACCGCCTTTTTGCTCAACGTATTCACCATCAATATAGGTATGGACGTAGTCCGTCGTAGCGACACACCCGACGTGGTGCCATTCACCGTCCCCGTGTTTGTATTTCCAAGGGTTCTGTGTGCCACCAGCAGTAGGTGTCCAGAGATTAATAGAATTGGCATTAATAAAGCCGAATTCAGGGGCATCGTTTTGCCCGACGAGTCCAGTCCGGTTCGGCGGCGCGTCATTCGTTTTTACCCATGTGAGAATGGTAAACTCTTCGAGATTGTCAAGGAGTTTCTGACCAGTTTGCACACAACTGGCTTTTCCATCGAATTCAAGTGCCTTGCCCCATTTACCATCTACCCAGTTGGGGGATTTGACGAGCTCACCCTCGTTTCCTCCCACAGAAATGTCTCCAGCGACCCCCCCCTTGCCTTCGTCAAACAACCAGATACCGACTGCTGTCTCAAAGTCAATCTCGGCAGTGCTGATGTGAACAGCGATAAGGCTAAAACACACCACGCCGAGGGTTAATAGAACTTTTTTCACAGTTTTTTCCTCCGATGTTTATCGCAAGCACGCTTCGGAAGCGCGCTGCTACGATTAGATTCTGTTCTTAGTATAACTTCATAATAAATTATATTGCACAAAATTGCAAGAAAAAACCTGATTCAGACAAAGTCTCCTGTGCTTACACACAATCTAACTCATCCAAATCAAGCTTAAAGATGTTA
>VXZL01000277.1 GCA_009845505.1 Candidatus Poribacteria bacterium
TAGGACGCATGGCTCTGGACCATGTAGTGAAGGTTCGAGTCCTTCCCGGGCAGTTCTTTCTGTTAAATCAATATGCCGCTATCGTCTAGGGGTTAGGACGGGGAATTTTTCAGCCCGCTTAAAACCATAAGAAACTCGATTACGAGATTGAAATCTCAGCCACCAAACCGGCGTTCGAATCCCGGTAGCGGTATTTTTTCCTTATAAGAGCGGTGCCATATTTTGGAGCCGCTCATTTTTTCATATCTTCTAAAAAGGCAACCTCATAACGCTGGAGAAAAACGAATGCACGACACACCCAAACACATCAACCGCCTTGTCCACGAAACAAGTCCCTACCTACTCCAGCACGCACACAATCCCGTCGACTGGTATCCGTGGGGCGAAGAAGCACTCGCACGCGCCAAACAAGAGCAGAAACCTATCCTCCTGAGTATCGGCTACTCCGCATGCCACTGGTGCCACGTTATGGAACGCGAATCCTTTGAAAACGAAGAGATCGCAGGAGTCATGAACGAACTTTTCATTAACATCAAAGTCGATAGAGAAGAACGTCCGGATTTAGATGAAATCTACATGAACGCTGTCCAAATCATGACGCGGCAAGGCGGTTGGCCCATGACTGTCTTCCTTACCCCGGATCTCAAACCCTTTTACGGCGGAACCTATTATCCACCCACCGATCGGTACGGTAGACCCGGATTCCCGAAAGTGATGCACGCTGTCTCAGAGGCGTTTAGCGATCAAAACACACAGGTCCTGCAGCAAGCCGAGCAAATCACAGCACACCTTGCGCAGATGAGCAATGTCGTCGATCCGCACCATCACGAACTCACTGAAGAACTCATGACCAACGCTTTCCAAAACTACCGTTCCCAATTCGACTCACATCACGGCGGATTCGGCAACGCCCCAAAATTCCCACCCAGCATGGGACTGCCGTTCCTACTCCGCTATTGGCACCACAGTGGCAACGCCAATGCCTTAGAGATGGTAGAACTCACATTGGAGAAGATGGCACGTGGCGGGATGTACGACCAACTCGGCGGTGGGTTCCACCGGTATTCTACCGACGCACACTGGCTCGTCCCACACTTCGAGAAGATGCTGTACGACAATGCCCAACTCGTCATCGCCTACTTTGAAGCGTATCAAGCCACGCAGAAACCGTTCTATCGCGACATCGCTATCGAGACGCTCGACTATGTGCTCCGTGAGATGTACGACGCAGAGAACGGCGGTTTCTACTCCACACAAGACGCTGACAGTGAAGGCGTAGAGGGCAAATTCTTCGTCTGGGAACCCAACGATGTCGAAGACATCATCGGTGAAGAGAACGCCGAAATCTTCTGTGAGTATTACGACATCACCCCACAAGGCAACTTTGAAGGCGAAAACATCCTCCAGGTCCAAGTGCCACCCGACATCTTTGCCCGAAAACTCCGTATGGATGTCAGTGAACTGGAGGCTCTCCTCGCAGATGGGAAACAGAAACTGTTTGACGCGCGAGAAAAGCGGATTAAACCCGGACTGGATGATAAAATCCTCACCAGTTGGAACGGGATTATGATTCGCGGCATGGCGATGGGTTACCAACTGACCGGAAAACCCGAATACCTTGAGGCATGCAAAAAATCCGCTGAATTCGTCCTGACAACGCTCTCCCAAGACAACGGTCTGCTCCTACGCACCTACCGTGATGGCAAAAGCCACCTCAACGCCTACCTTGAAGACTATTCCTACTTCATCGCTGGATTAATCGCGCTCTACGAAGCCAGTTTTGAACCGAGATGGCTCACAGAAGCCGAACGTCTCGCACACATTATGATTGACCAATTCGGGGACGACGCAGGCGACGGATTTTTCTTCACCGGCAAAGCGCACGAGACGCTTATTGTCCAATCCAAATCGGCTTACGACGGCGCGACACCTTCTGGGGCATCTATGGCGATCCATAGTCTGCTGCGGCTTGCCAAACACCTCGACAACCCCGAATTCCACGACACAGCCGTTGAGACCTTGTTGCTCTACTTCCATCAGATGGAGCAAATGCCATCAGGATCCGGTCAGTTGTTGTGTGAGTTAGCGTTCCTGCTATCGACACCGAAAGAAATTGCAATTGTTGGAGAAAAAGGCGATGCGAAAACGGAGGCGATGTTAGCAGCACTGCACGGCACCTACCAACCCAACAAAATCGTCGCCTTGCGCGAATCCGCCGATGGACAGACGTTACCCCTCCTCGTTGGCAAGACCCAAGTTGACAGCACCGCAACGGCGTATGTGTGTGAGAATTACGTCTGCCAAGCTCCAACAACGGATGTTGAAGCATTTGTAGAACTCCTACAATAACACAATACGGAAGGAAAGCAATGCCACACATAAACGAAACACCCATCGACTTAGACTGGCACCCACTTTCTGATGAAGACATACGCCATTTTGACGACAACGGCTACCTCATCGTCCGAAACGTGCTCGACTCGGATACCATTGACAAACTCATTGAAGCCAGCGACCGACTCATGGCGAGCGACCGACGTGAGAACCGCCAACACAACTCCAACAACCGATACGACAGCTTCCGAAACTGTATCTCTATTGACGATGCCTTCATTCCGCTTATCACGCAGGAAACCATCCTTCCCATCGTCGTTCAACTGCTCGGTGCCCATTTGCAACTGATGACCTCACACCTGATATACAAACACCCCGATCCGCCGGACACACCGGATACCGCTCGTATGCCGGGGTGGCATCGCGACTACGGCATGGCAACAAAAACACACGGCAACAAGTTACCACGCATTCTGCTGAAATGCGCCTACTACTTCACCGATCTGAGTGAACCCAATTCCGGCGCAACGCTTGTCGCCCCCGGTAGCAATCATCTCCTTGAGCGGATTCCTATTCCAAAAGGACAAGCGGATCCAGAAGGCGCACTCGAACCGAGTTTAAAATCCGGGGATTGCCTGCTGTTTGAAAATCGCATTTTTCATGCAGGGGGTGCAAATTTAACCGACCAGACCCGCAAAGGCGTGATGTTCGGCTACGGTTACCGTTGGGTAATGCCAATGGATTATCGGACACAGGAACAGAGTTTGTTGGATAAACTAACGCCGCTTGAGCAGTATTTGGTTGGAGAACCCTTCAAGAAAACGAAAGAATACCATCCGGGCGGTGGCGAAAGCCCACTTGCATCGTGGTGTGAGCAGCACGGTGCTCCAGCGGTGAGACCGGTTACTTAACCGATCTACGTCAACGTAATAACGTCCTTTTTAACAATCTCTTTCGTGTCAAAGTGACCTGCCTGGGAGATGAGTTCCAACGTTTCCGGGGACAATCGTTCTCTAACCTCTTCCGACACTCGACTCTCACCACGGTGTTGCGGTCTGTAGCGTAAGGTCAGGACGCAACGATACCGGTCCTTCGGTTTCCAAGGCAGCGCACCGTGCGTCAAGAGTTCAGAGATGATTACGAAATCCCCTGCTTTTGGCGTGATGTTAACGACCCCTTCTGGAATATCATCCGCATCCTTAATTTGTCCATTGTTATAGAGGTGGTCAGGACGATCAAAAACGGTTTTGTGTGTACCGGGAACAACCAGCAACCCGCCATCTCCGGGATTCACATCGTATAGGTAGGGAAAAACAACAAAATCGTCACAAAAGATGCGACCGTTCCGTACCTCATACCGATTGGCGTGCCATCCAAAATCCTCTCGCGCGCAATGCAAACGCAACCCTTCTGCCGACTCCGACACACCCGCCCGATCCGCAATCATCGTCCCGCGTAGCAGCTGCGGTTTGTTATTCGTCAGTTCTTTAATAATGGGCCAGGTCGATCGGTGCATTGTGAGTGCCTCTAACGGTTTCGCAAAGGCGAAGCCGTTTGGGAGGTTTTTTTCGCTGGAGTCAAATCCGGGTGGAAGTTTTTCGGTAGGGGTATTGATGTATGCCTCCGCTGCGTCTTGCGCCGCTTTTAGTTCTTCTGCACTCATAACATTCTTCAGATGAAGGTATCCACTAACATCAAAAAGATAACGCTGTTCAGGGGTCATCATAGTATTTCACTCCTTTACTAAGTCAAGGCTTCCCATACGGGCCAATCCCTCTCCTGTAACCGCTGGAATAACCTATCGAAGGCTTCACTGCCGTCATCTTCCCACTCATCCAAACGAACACCCGGAGCATAAGATTCGTCCACCCCTTGCTTCATGAGGCGTTCTGCCTGTTGTAGGTTTCGATAGTAGTGCTTCACGCCACCCGGTAGTGTGACAACAGAAATATGCCGTTTCCATTTCGGTTCAGGCGTTTGGGAATAGCGTTTCACAGCCTCTTCGTCCAATACAACACCCAAACCGGGGCCTTCCGGCACCTGCATAAACCCGCGTTGAACTTTGTGCGATGTAACAATCAAGTCGTCCTCGTAAGCGTGACTGGCGGTTACACCCGGCAACGTCGCTGTTGGCATCACCGCTCCCAGATGGCACGCGAATGCTGCCGTGATACCCGTACCGACATACTGCAGCAGGATCGGTGTATTCGCAGCAGCAAAAGCCCAACCCGATGCCAAGGCACTTTTGACACTTTCGTGGCTACATAACGCACCGTCAAAATCACCCGATCGCAGTCCAATCCAAGGACCGGAGGGTTGACGCGACGCACCCTCTCGAATAACACCAACACCGTGCAGATAAAACGGAATCCGAATCTCTTGATGCAGTCGCCGCCACCCCTCTACATCATACGCAAAAATTGGCTCTTCAAGACCCTTGACAACCGGAATCTTCTCCAGTTCCCGCAGGATAGGAAGTGCCTTCTCAACATTGATGAGTGAACCGTTGAAGTCAAACTCCACGCGAAAATCTGGAGGCGCGACCGCTTGAATCGCCTCTGACTGTTCAACAACATCGTAGAAGGCGCGCGCTTTGCATTTCAGACCGCGGTACCCGCGTTCAGCGGCAACTTGAACCTCCGCAGCAGTATCTTCAGGAGACATACACGGCATCCACCACCCCATCGCAACCCAATCCCGAACCTGCTGTCCCATCAGTTTCCACGCTGGCAAACCGAGGTGTTTTCCCATCAGGTCGTAG
>VXZL01000644.1 GCA_009845505.1 Candidatus Poribacteria bacterium
ATCCGAAAGTATGATATAATTATACTACACTGGGAATAAGTTAGACGTTAATCTTGGAAAGTTCACAATCGCTAAAATGTTACACTTTTGGCAAAATTGCTTTTTTTCACACAAGAGAAAATCGGAAATTAAACGTCAACAAACCCTTACAGGGACTGGGTTCTCTAACGTTATAGACAACATACCAAATAGGACACTGGTGTAACTTTAGTGTAACATTTGTAAGACGAATCGTTGAAAAATATCCCGTTAAGTTAAATACATATTCACGTCCGTTCTTGTAGGAGGGGTTTTCAATCCCGATAACAAAACTCCATGAACGTCCAAAACCGAACCATCTTCTCAAACGACAACCTACCCATCCTACGAGGCATAGACACAGAATCCATCGATCTAATCTATCTTGACCCACCCTTCAATTCCAACCGCAACTACGCAGCACCTATCGGCAGCGACGCAGCAGGCGCAGCGTTCAAAGACACTTGGACGCTCTCCGATGTAGATAACGCATGGCACGGCGAAATCGCTGACCGCCAACCCGCGCTGTATCAAGCAATACACGCCGCCGAGCTCACACATGGCAAAGGCATGAAGTCTTACCTGATTATGATGGCGGTGCGGTTGTTGGAGATGCAGCGTGTTCTCAAAAAGACTGGCAGCATATACCTGCACTGCGATCCGACTGCGAGCCATTATCTCAAAAGTGTAATGGATGCAGTGTTTGGGAAGAATAACTTTCGGAATGAAGTTGTGTGGCAACGCACAAATACACATGGTCTTGGTAAGCAGTTCGGTAGGGTTCACGACACAATACTATTTTATAGCAGAAGTAGCCAAAGGGTATGGAATGATGTCTATACCGAACACGATCCAGAGTACGTCCAGAGAACTTATCGTCATAGCGACGAAAGGGGACTTTTCCAAGTCGATAATCTTACTGGCGGAAGTGTCACGGAAAAAGGGGAGTCTGGTCAACCTTGGCGCGGTATAGATCCGAGTCTTGTCGGTAGAAACTGGAGCACTCCCCAGAGATCAGCGTGGCCAGAAGGTGTAGAACCGCCCGATAATTACGAAGAACTCTCAGTTCATGAAAGACTGGATGCTTTGGACGCTGCCGGTTTGATTTATTGGCCCCCAAGAGGAAGGGTGCCAAGATTCAAGCGTTATCTATCAATATCAAAAGGGCGAAAAGTACATGATGTCATTACAGATATAAATCCGGTTGCAAGCAAATCCAAAGAACGCGTCGGCTACCCTACCCAAAAACCCGTCGCGTTATTAGAACGCATCATCAAGGCAAGTAGCGAGAAAGATAACGTCGTATTAGACCCGTTCTGTGGATGTGCCACAACCTGTGTCGCGGCAGAAAGGCTACAACGTCAATGGATCGGTATTGATATATCGCCCAAAGCCGTTGATCTTGTGCGAGTGCGCTTAGAGAACGAGGTTGGACTTCTCGGAAAGGTCATCCACCGAACAGATATTCCCAAAAGGAGTGAGAAATTACCCAATTATCGTACACACAAGCATACGCTGTTCGGTAAGCAGGAAGGCTTATGTAACGGATGCAGGACACAATTTCCATTTAGAAATATGACAGTTGACCACATCGTGCCGAGATCACAAGGCGGCACCGACCATGAGGACAACCTACAACTCCTCTGCGGTGCATGCAACTCCACAAAGGGACGAGGCACACAAGCCGAGTTGATTTCACGCTTGAAAGTACAAGGCGTTTTACGCTAATCGCTTTGTAGTCGCACAATTCAGCGCACTTCTTAACATTAGATGGACGATTAAACGATAAAGGAGATACAATCGTGGCAGAACAGACGACACCGAATCTCGTCTTTGTCATCACCGACGACCAAGGCTACGGCGATTTGGGATGCACCGGAAATCCCACTATCAACACACCGAATCTGGACGCACTCGCCGACGAGAGCGTACAACTGCAGAACCTACACGTCGGACCCACCTGTTCCCCGACCCGTGCCGGTATTATGACGGGACACTACTGCAACTCTACAGGCGTATGGCATACCATCGGTGGACGCTCACTCCTCCGTAGCGACGAGGTCACGATGGCGGATATTTTCCGACGCAACGGCTATAAAACCGGTATGTTCGGTAAATGGCACCTCGGCGATAACTACCCCTTCCGTCCACACGACAGAGGCTTTGACGAAGCACTCTACCACGGCGGCGGCGGTATCAGTCAAACCCCGGACTATTGGGGCAATGACTATTTTGACGACACCTATTTCCGCAACGGTTCCGAACAGCCGTTTGACGGTTACTGCACGGATGTCTGGTTTGATGAGGCGATGGCGTTTATTGAGAGGCAGGCGGGCGACAGTCAGAACCGTCCGTTCTTCTGTTACCTCTCTACCAATGCCCCACACGGCCCATTCCGTGTCCCTGACGCTTACGGCGAAGTCTACCGACGGAAAGGTGTAGAAGGGGATCGTGCGAATTTCTGGGGTATGATAACCAACATTGATGACAATATGGCGCGGTTACGGCATCACCTCAAGGTATTGGGAATTGAGGATAACACGATCCTTATCTTCATGACGGATAACGGATCTGCTGCGGGATGCGATTTGGATAGACAGCAGTTCGTCAGGGCGGGGTACAACGCCGGAATGCGCGGGAAAAAAGGATCGCCTTATGAAGGTGGGCATCGCGTCCCGCTCTTTATGCATTGGCCCGGTGGCGGTTTCAGTGAAAAGCACGAGGTACACGAACTGACTGCAAACATCGATTTACTTCCGACACTGATAGACCTCTGTGATCTTGAAGTTTCCTCAAGCGCGAGTTTCCACGGTAAGAGTATTGCCCCGTTATTGAACGGTGAGACCGAGGCGTGGGAAGAACGGGTTATCGTCACGGATTCACAGCGCGTTGAGAACCCAATTAAGTGGAAAGACAGCGCAACGATGTCGCAGCGGTGGCGGCTCATCAACGGCACTGAGCTGTATGACATTCAAGAGGACCCTGGACAGCGAGATGACATCGCCGATGAACACCCAGAGGTTGTCGCAGAACTCCGCGAACATTATGAAGTGTGGTGGAAACTCGTTTCGGAACGGTTTGATGAGGATTGTCCCATCGTCATCGGGACGCAAAACGAACCCGTTGCCTGCATCACGACGCACGATTGGCACGGAGAAGCACAGGCTTGGAATCACGGCATGATTCGCCGAGGGCTGGAATGTAACGGATATTGGGCTATTGAGATTCCCGAAGATGGGGAGTACAGCTTTGAGTTACGTCGATGGCCCCTCGCCGAAGATAGAGCAATAACGGACGGCATACCCGGCGAACATATCGATCTTTACAACGGCGGAAAGGCTTTGGCATTAAAAACGGCACAAATTCGCGTCGGGGAACAGACCGCAACGCAGGAGATTTCACCGGATGCGAAAGGCGTAACCTTTACGTTTCACCTTACTGCCGGTCAAACGCGCATGCATACCGAATTCGCTGATGAAGCAGGTGAGTTAGCGATTGGGGCGTATTATGTATATGCGAAACGGGTCATCTGAAATTAGAGGAGAGACGCATCGGGACAAGCGGCTGTTGCAGCGAAAAACAGATCCTCTAATTCAGCCATTGACACACCGAGGCTCTCTTCAAGGTCCGTCTGTGTTAACCCAAGCTGCTTGACACCGAGGCTCTCTTCAAAGTCTTTTTGCGTTAACCCGAATTCACGGTATCCCTGAATGACCATTTCCAGATACCATTTTGCCGGTGGTTCTGAATCTGTGCCCCCTTGCGCCATCCGGTAAAACATGACCTTGTCTTGGTAATATTTGCCGTAGTAGTCTGGATAGCCTTCATAGCGGTCAAGGGCTTCTTCATGGACTTCTGTAATTTGCCAGAGTCCGCCGTGGACTGAACAGCCCTCCATCGGGATAATATCGGCGTGATAGTTGAAAACGAGGCGAAAGCCTTCAAGTCTCAATTTTCCGGTGGAAACAATACCTGGGCAGTGTTGTTGCATGTGATCGTGATTCATGTTCGACCCGTAAGCGAAATATTGCATCGACCGGTTCCTTAATCCTAAAGAGAGGTCTCCGCGCCAGATAAAGCGTGGAGACCTCAACATCATTATCGCGCCTTCAGTTCACCCCAGAGGACGGGAAGTTTATCCAACGGTTCCACAGCAAAAGCGGTGTGATAAATGCCGTCATTCATAATCCCCTGAACTTCATCTTCGGTGAGTGCATCGTTAAAAAGTCCAACATCATCCATAATAGTGGCAGAGAGGAAGCCAGTCCCTTTATCGGTAGCGAGCCACGCCGTCTGGTCCTGGTCTAAAAGTTGGAATTTCGGGACCTTTTGTGAGACTTTCTCCTCGCCATCAATATAGATATTACAGGTTTCTCCGTCATAGACATTGGCGACGTGATACCAGGTCCCCGCCTTAACGGTCACACCACTGGCGACATCCCATGTATTGGTCCAACTACGCATGAGGTTTCCACCGTTTTTGTAAGGCACATAGCGGTTATTGCTCTGATCCCATATAGAGAAATAGTTCTGCTGACCACCGATGTCAGTAAACTGCAACCAGAGGATAAAAGTCACCTTATCTTCAATAATGCCTTTACCGAGCGGAATGGTAACAGTCCCACCTTTCTTGATTTCAAGCGCACCGTTGAACTTACCTTCTTCCCATTGACCTTGTGTAATCGTCCCTTCACGGCCATTTTCAGATGCGTCTTCAGCAACATCACCCTTGCCTTCGTCCAATAGCCAGATACCGACGATTCTATCTGGATCAATCTTGGCATAACTATAATTGGCGACGAGACCCAACAGGAATATCGCACAGACAAATATATTCATTCTCATGGATTTGTGCTCCTTTTTGTTATACAGAGAGTCACGACCATAAATCGTTCCTATCCGTAGAAATTGCAACCGGTCTGTCAGTTACATTAGACTTATTGATTATATTTGACGTTTAATTCCGAATTTCTGCTGACTCGTTCTCTCTGATTTAATTTGACAACGAACAGAGATTCGGGTATACTATAATTACTTGCCGGGATGCTGGAATTGGTAGACAGGCTAGGTTCAGGGT
>VXZL01000176.1 GCA_009845505.1 Candidatus Poribacteria bacterium
ATCGCATCGATTGCTGGGGCTCCCATATTGCTGAAGGCACGAATCGCATATTCGCGGAGTTGTTCGTCTAAGTCTTGTAAGGCTTCACTCAGCGCAGAAATAGCAGGTGCACCAATACGACCTAACGTATCGCTAATGCACAGAGCGTGGTATCGTTCGACGATCCCCAACTCCTCCATGAGTGCGGGTACAGCAGCTGCACCGATTTCTGCTAAGATATCAGCGGCTTGATCCGAAATGTCCCACAAATTCTCCGCGAGTGCCTCAATCAGCTGTGGAATAGCAGGTGCACCAATAGCAACCAGTTCTTTTTTTGCAGCCTCACGGACATCGTCATCCATATCTGACAGATCTTCGATCAGGTCAGTTATGGCACCTTCGCTGTCCATCACACTTATTCTCCTTTCTTAACATACGCCAACATTGTGATAAGACGGTCAGTCTGTTCAGGTCGCAAATACTTATAAAACCACTCAGAAAACTCGCGTTCGGCTCTGGTGAGTTCCGCTGTCAACTCTGGGACGGTGGACTCTCCGATCTCTGCGAGTATCTCCGAAGCCAGATTCGCCATCTGCTCCATATAAACAGGGATAGCAGATTCTTCGATATGTGTATAGAACTCGGCACCATACCCAGACATATACCAGCACTCTTGGGTAAGAACATCGATGAGTTGCGGAACGGCAGGTCTACCGATGGCAACCAATTCTGCTTTCGCAGTGTTCCGAACATTCTCGTCTATATGACCTAACATGACTATCAAATCAGCGATGTGGTGTTTGCTATGCATTATTTCCCCTTTTTTGCTGCTCTAAGAGCGTGGTGAGGCGTTCGGTTTGTTCTCGGCGGAGTCGTTTATAGACGCGCTCCGAGATTTCCTGCTTCCCGTATGTATCATCAAGATATGTAATGAATTCAAGTCTTGCGATGCGAACATGCTCAATATCATCGGGACTGAGTTTACGGAGCCATCCCGCATCCGGTGGTGTTATGGAGTCATCCGTATGAGATTCCGCACGACTTGGGGCACGGAGTTTGAAAAGTGCAGCGACGAAAAAACCGCCAGCCAATGCCGCCGCAACAGCAATAAGTACCAGCTGCCCAAGGTTAGAGGTCTGCCCCGGCATCGCACCACGACCCGCATTCATGTTCACATTCAGTGTCAAATCAACCGTTGTTCCCGCAGTGAAAGTCTTCCCTGCAACGCTCTGATATACAAGATAAACGTTCCCATGGATCTGTTCGCGCCTGGGTGCGTTGAAAAATTTGGCGTTTGGTGCAAAACCGATACCGTCAGGAACAAAGAAGTAGAATTCTGCTGTGTCGAAATCTAAGCGACGCGATAAATCTAACTTGCTTTTTTCAACGTGAAAAATATAAGTGTAACCTAACTGCGATTCTCCGGGCGGTAGCGGTGCTGGGAGGATAACGTCATGAGTGATAGGGTTCATCGTAAGTGTTATCGGCGAATGCGGCTGAAACCCTTCAGTCCCTTTCGGAAGTTTTAAATGCAACCCAACCGTCTGGGTGCCGTGTTTTGTTTGAAAAGCCAAGTCACTCTGGTTTTCAACAGCGACCGCCTCAACAACCGTGACAGCACCGTCAGGGGCGTGGTCCGCAGGCGGCGGTCCAATAATAAAGGTATGCGTTCTAACCTGAATTTGCGATGTATCGTCCGTAAACGCTCCGATGTCGAAGTTGGCAGTTATATTTGTAGCCCACGTTGACAGAACCAAATCCTTCTCGGTGTAGTCGGTGTCCTCATAAACAGTAGAAACTGTGTAGTGGACAGTCGGATCCAGGGGTAAATCCGTAAAACGGTAGTTGCCGTTTTCATCGGTCAGCACTTCTTGTGTTTCAGCGGTGTCTGCTTTATGAACAGTGAGGGTTATCGGATGCGAAACGAGCGGCTTCTCAAGTTTTCTGTCAATAACCGTGCCTTGAATATTGCCGAGTTTCGTTGTCTGCGCAGTGGCGGTAGGCAGATAGAAAAGGATTAGGGCAACCCCTAACAGGCTACTGAGGCACGACACTGTGAGATATCGAATCTGTAAATTGCCCTTTGAACTGCTGTCCGAAGCTAAGTTAATGTGCATACTATGTTCCACGTTGTTGTTTAAATCTCTCAATCTCTGCTTCCACATCTGAGAGCGATTCCTCTTCAAGCTGCAGGATGACGCGTGCCGTTTCTTGCAAGAGTGCCTCGCGTAACTCTTGGTAGTCGGCTTCCGAGAGTTTTCCGGTTTCATAATCTTCGTCAAGTTCTGCAAGTGCAGCGTAACTCCGTTCACGTTCCTGAAAAAGGGTTCGCCGCCGTTCTTCGATTATGTCTTCAGAAGACACAGCGTCTTGAGAACCGGTCTTCGAGAAGATCGGGAATCCGAGATAAACAAGGAGCATGATGCCGAGAATTAGCATCCATAAAAGAACAAGTGAATCCATAAAAATCTTTTTTTAAACCGCGCTATTTCGTGCGAAAGACTGTCCCGGCTATTTCTCCTGTTTGTATCTTTCCAGTTCAGCTTCAACCTGCTTCAGCGTCGTATCAGAAACCTGTTGGCTTGACGTGCCGCTGCTATCTGTCGTTGTAACCACCTGCTTTGACTTTCGGAGCACGACAAAAGCGACACCACCGATGAGGACAAGAATAACAGCAGGCATAATGTAAGCAATCAAATTAATGCCTTCCGCTGGCATAACTGCGTAAAATTGGGGACCGTATCTGTCAAGATAATTCGTCCGAATCTGCTCTACTGTTTGACCGACGAGCAATTGATTGCGAAAATCGGTTTCAATCTGTTCCGCTGTACCACAAACACAGACTTCGATCGTCTCACGTTCGCACCCACAGTAACAGTAGACCGTCGTGAGGAGTTCGTTTAACTTGGACTCAAATTGGGCATCCGCTGTATTTTGCACTTCCGACACGCCAGATGTTTCCGTCTGTGCGTAGACAGTGGCAGAAAAAAAACAGACAACGAGAAATACAGCACTGATAGATGTTGAAAGGCGACCCAATTTCCCGATCTTCATAGTTCTGTCCCGAATCTCATTAAGCCTCTTTACTGTCTTGAGACTTCTCAGCTATAGCAATAATTCCACCGATTACCATAATAGCGACACCAATCCAAACGACACTAATTAGAGGATTGTGATACACCTGAACGTTCACAATATCTCCGCCTTTAATATTCCGCGGTAGCTCACCGAGAGCGATATAGAGGTCATTCACGCCGAAGTGACGGATGGCAGACTCAATCGTATCCTGTTCCCCCTGACCAGCCTTGTAATAGAAGTGGCGTGCCGGTTCCATCGTGCCAATCTGCTTTCCGTTCTTTGCGACATCAAAAATGACACCAGCCCTGCGATAGTTGGCGTATTCTCTCTCAAAGGAGTCTTTCATTGTGAGTTCAAAGGCACCCACCTTCATCGATTCACCAAGTGATAAACTGTCAGATTCGAGGAGAAAATATCCCTTCGATCCCATAATACCAATATAAAGGATTACAATACCGATGTGAATGATATAACCGCCATACCGTCTTTTGTTACGCTGGATGAGGAGACCCAAACCGTTGAGGAGTGAGGTCTCCTGGCGTTTCGCGCGGAGTCTCGCACCACGATAAAATTCCGCAAATATTGCGACAAGCACGAAGACAGCAGCGGAAACACAGAGCACCGAATAGATAGGAGATGTATTACCTCTTAATGCGAGAAATCCCCAAGTCAACGCACCACTGACCAGACCTATAACCAAGGGCCACATAAACATACGACGGAAGTTATTTGCGGTAATCTTTTTCCATGAAATGATAGGTCCCGCACCCGTCAGGAAGAGGAGCAACAATCCCGGAATAATAACGACCTGATTAAAAAAGGCTTCAGGCACAGATGCCTTTTGACCATTAATTGCCTCGGAGATAATCGGCCACAACGTACCCCAGAGAATAATCAGTGTTAACCCAACGAAAAGCCAATTATTCAGTACAAAGGCACTTTCACGCGAAAGCAGTGATTCAAGACGATTGGCACTTTTCAGTCGGTTCCAACGATAAATGATGAGTCCGACGACCCCAGCCGTCGAAATTAGAATGAAACCGAGGAAATAGCCGCCAATGTCCGATTGTGCAAAGGCATGCACCGATGAGATAATCCCGCTTCGGGTGATAAAAGTGCCGAGCAATGTGAATTGGAAAGCGAGGGTAATCAGGAGGATATTCCACAATTTGAGCATACTCCGCTTTTCCTGGATCATCACAGAATGTAGATAAGCAGTGCCGAGGAGCCACGGCATAAAAGAGGCGTTTTCGACGGGATCCCATGCCCAATAACCGCCCCAACCAAGCTCACGATACGCCCAATTGCCACCGAGCGTGATACCGACGGTCAAAATAATCCAAGAGAAGAGCGTCCATCTCCGAGAACGGAGGATCCAGTCGCTGCCAACTCTACCAGACGCGAGGGCACCAACGGCAAACGCGAACGGTACCGTTAGACTAATCCAACCGATATATAACGTCGGTGGATGAAACGCCATGCTTGGTGTCTGGAGGAGCGGATTCATACCCGCACCATCGGGCGCGACCTGTCCATTCGGGAAGCGAGCGAGTGGGTTGTAAACGCCTTCGATTAAGCCAGTAACAAGGATAATAAAGAAGAGTTGGACAATAGCGACAGGAATTAGGGCATAATCTGCGAGGGTATCACCCGTCTGTTTATTGTATCGGTGGTTCTGCCAGACGACAATCGCCCCAGCAACCGTAAGCAGCCAGAGCCAGAACAATAATGAACCGGACATTCGACCCCAGAGTGCTGTGATTTTATAGAGAAGCGGTTGCGCCGCACTGGACACCTCAACAACATAGCGCATTGAGAAGTCATCAGTTACAAAACCGTAGATTAAAGCAACCGTTGCAATACTGGTAAGAATAAAGGTAGCAATAACGGCATTTCTACCGCTTCGCACAGCATTCGGGTTTCGTGTGCGCAGCCCAACGCAGAGAAAACCGATTGCCCATAAACCAGAAAGCACAGAGAGAAATATAGCGGCTTGTCCTATTTCCGCAGTCATACGCGTCTGTGCCTCCTTAAAAT